>CAYXJM010000058.1:4780-10597 GCA_964465455.1 uncultured Klebsiella sp. | reverse complement strand
GGCGCATCCGGCATGCCGCGCAGATCGATGTAGCCCCAGCCCGCGGCGCCGTCCACCTTGCGCGGGAAGCTGAAGGTCTTGTCGATGGTCGCGCCCACCGAGGTGTGGCAGCCCATGCAGAACAGGTTCTCCTCGTAGGTACTGGCGCGCAGCTCGCCGCGCGCGCCCTCGATGAAGCCCTGCACCAGCCAGCCCATCTCGTTGTCGAGTCCCTGCTGGCCGCGGTCGATGTAGCCCGGCAGCCTCCCCAGCTCCTTGTCCCAGTGCTCCTCGGTGTAGCCCTGCGCCAGCACGTAGGCGGGCATCGCGTAGCGCTTGCGCATGTAGCGCACTTCCTTCATGCGCGTCGACGGCGCGATCCCGCCCGCGGCGTCGAAGCCGACGTAGCGCACGGTGTGCAGGAACTCGGTGTCCATCGGGTAGATGCCGGCCTCGAAGAAGTGCTTCGCGGCCGCGCCGACGTAGCCGCCGACGCGCCTCAGCACCGTCGCGGTGCCGAGCGCGCCGTTGCCGTCGAGATCGGCGCCCGCCTCGCGCTCGTCCACCGGCGGCATGCCGATCTCCGGCAGTCCCTTGATGCTCGCCTCGACGACCGCGAGGTTCGCGAGGTAGACGTCGCGCGAGTAGGCGCCGTCGGCGCGCGTGCGGTAGACCTCCGGCAGGCGGATCATCACGTCGTCGGTGGAGCCGTTGGTGGGCCAGAAGGCGCTCGGCAGCGGCTTGTAATTGAACGCCACCCAGTGGCTGCCGTCGCGCGCGAAGCCGAGCGCGTCGAAGGCTTCGCGGCCCCGCTGCAGCCCGGCGAGATCGGGGATCCAGCCCGCGAAGCCCGCCGCGCGCAGCCGCCCCGGCAGCGCGGAGTAGTTGTCCTCGGCCACCCAGCGCAGGATCTCGGCGTCGCTGATCGCGGCGACGCGCGCGCTGCGGTCCTCGAACAGGTTCTTCCAGTGGTTGGTCTGCGCGATGTCGCTGAAGCTGTAGGCGGCCTGCAGCTCGCGGTCGTTCATGCGGTTCTCGCGCCCCGGCCGCTCGTCCTGGTGGCAGACGTAGCAGGGGTTGAAGCGCCCCTCGGTGCGCGTGTAGCACTGCGGCGGCACGATGGCCTCGCGGTTGTAGAGCGCCTGGTACGGGTGCACCGGCGGCGGCGGCGGGATCACCGAATCGGCGTGCCGCAGGCTCTCCAGCAGCACCTCGTGCGGCGGCGCGGACTGCGCGGCAGCGGCCGCCGCGGCCACCATCATCGACACCAGCGCCGCGCCCAGCGCAGCCACCAGCAGACGCGGCGCGCGCGGCACCGCCCGGGGAGTTCTGTCGTCGTTCATGTTTCCTTCACCGTCGTGCAACCTGACCCGCCATGTTGCCGGCCCCGGATGAAGGCTTCGTGAAATGGCACGCGCAGGCCCGGCCGCGGCGATACCCGCAATGGGCGCGCCCGGCGCCCGGCGCGCCGGCCCCGATTGTGGGCCGGCCCGCGCCCTGTTACGTTCGTGCCACGCGACACGCAGGCCGGGAGTAGACGCGATGTATCGCCATCTGAATTCGGAGTTCCGTATCCGCAGCATGCGGCTGCGCAACCGGATCATGCTCGCCGCGATGGGCACGGAACTGTGCGAGGCGGACGGCACCTGCGGCGAGCCGCTGATCGCCTATTACGAGGAGCGCGCGCGCGGCGGCGCCGGGCTGATCATGCTGGAGACCACGGCGGTCTCCTGGCCCGCCGGGGCCAGCATGCCGCGCATGGTCGGCATCTCCGGCGAGGCGCACCTGCCCGGGCTCACGGCCTTCGTGCAGCGCATGCACCGCCACGGCGCCATGGCCGGGGTGCAACTCAACCACTCCGGAAAGGTCGCGACGCAGGACCGCGTCGAGGGCCGCCCGATGCTGGTGCCCTCGGTGCCGCATTTCGATCCGGGCGACATGTTCGCGGCGCTGACGCAGGAGGAGATCGCGGGCTTCGTGGGCGGGGCGGCGGAGCCGCGCTACCAGGTCATGACGCAGCAGGACATCGACTGGCTGGTCGGGCAGTTCGCCGCCGCGGCGGCGCTCGCCGTGCGCGCCGGCTTCGACTGCGTCGAGATCCACGCCGGGCACGGCTACGCGCTGTCCTCGTTCCTCTCGCCGCACTACAACCAGCGCACCGACGGCTACGGCGGCAGCGTCGAGAACCGCGCGCGGCTGCTGGTGGAAGTCGTGCAGGCCGTGCGCGCGGCCGTGGGGCCGGATTTCCCGATCCTCTGCCGCATCGACGCCAACGAGTTCCGCGTGAGCGACGGCATCCGGCCCGAGGACGCCGCGGTGACCGCGCGGCTCGCGGCCGCCGCCGGCTGCGACGCGTTCGACGTGAGCAGCTACGGCAACCCCACCAGCGGCATCGCCTTCACCGAGGCCCCGATCCCGCACGAGCCGGGCGCCTTCCTCGGCTTCGCGGAATCGATCCGCCGCGCCGCCGGCGTGCCGGTCATCGCGGTGGGCCGCGTCGAGCCCGTGGTCGCCGAGCAGGGCATCGCGGCGGGCCGCTTCGACATGGTGGCGATGGGCCGCAAGCTGCTCGCGGACCCGGAGTTGCCCAACAAGCTCGCCGCCGGCGACGCCGCGGGCATCCGGCCCTGCATCTACTGCTACGTCTGCGTGAGCCAGATCTTCCTGAACCGCCACATCTGCTGCGCCGTGAACCCGGCCACCGGCAACGAGAGCCAGGTCGCCCTGATCGCCCCGGCCACCGCGCGCAAGCGCGTCGTGGTGGTCGGCGGCGGTCCCGCGGGCCTCGAGGCGGCGCGGGTCGCGGCGCTGCGCGGCCACGACGTGACGCTGCTCGAGCGCGACAACGTGCTCGGCGGCACCGCGCGCATCGCCGCGCTGGCCTACGAGCCCAATGCGCGCCTCGTGCGGCACCTGGAGGATGCCGTGCGGCGCCTGCCCGTCACGATCCGCACCGGGACCGCGGCCACCGCGGAGGCCATCGCGGCGCTGCAACCCGACGCCGTGCTGGTCGCCACCGGCGCCCTGCGCCGCGCGCCGCCCGTCCCCGGGCGCGAGCTCGACCACGTGTTCGACGGCGAGGAGCTGCGCGGGCTGCTGCTCGGCGGCAACCCCGCGGCGATGCGCAAGCTCGGCCTGCTCGCGCGCACCGCCGTCGGCGCCGCGCAGCTCGCCGGCGTCACGCGCCGGCTCGACTGGATGCGCCGGCTGAGCCACGTCTACATGCCGCTCGGCAAGCGCGTCGCGATCATCGGCGGCGGGCTCGTGGGGCTCGAGGTCGCGGAGTTGCTGTCCGAGCGCGGCCGCGACGTCACGGTGATCGAGGCCGGGCGCGACCTCGGCGCCGAGCTCAGCCTGGTGCGCCGCTGGCGCGTGCTGCACACGCTGCAGGAACACGGCGTGCGCCTGAAGCGCGGCACCGCGGTGAAGGCCATCGACGCGACGGGCGTGAGCTGTGAATCGCGCAAGGGCGACGCCGAGCACGTCGCCGCCGACAGCGTGGTGATCGCCACCGGCGCCGAGCCCGACGACACGTTGCGCGCGGCGCTCGCCGCGCGCGGCATCGCGGCGAGAACGATCGGCGACTGCCGCGAGATCGGCTACATCCAGGGCGCGATCGCCAGCGCACACGCGGCGGCCGGCACGCTCTGAGCGGGCGCGGCGCGGTCCGCGGGGAGGAGTACACCGTGAGCTGGATGAAATGGCTGCCGTGGCGCTTCGTGATCCGCCGCATCGCGCGCCAGCAGGGCTTCCTCGACCCGATCGCGCTGCTCGCGCGGCTGCGCCGCTTCGCCCAGCCCTCCGAGGTCGGCGAGCCGATCGAGCTGCTGCGCGCAGGCGTGGTGTTCCACGCCCGCGGCCTCATCAACAGCCGCGTCGTGCAGCACAACCTGGACTGGGTCTGGCCCTGGTGGATCGAGCGCCAGTTCGATCCGCGCGACCCGTCGTTCGTACCGCGCGCGTTCTCGATCACGCACATCAACCTCACCCACCGCAACTGGACCGCGATCGGCCACCCGGACTGCGCCGAGTTGCCGATCGTCGATCCGCGCGGCCTGCTGACGCCGCTGCTCGACGGCTGGTCGCTCGACGGCTGGCTGCTCGCGGACGACGGCCGCTGCCTGCTGCCCTCGCGGGCCGCCGATTGCCGGCAACGCCAGGAGATGGACGACGGCGTGCGCATCGTCACCGACACCCGGATGCCGGGGCTGGCCCTCGAGAGCAGCGCGTGGGTGGAGCTCGAATCGGGCCGGCCGGTCTGCCGGCTGCGGCTGCGCGCGCGCAGCGAGACGCGGTCCTCGCTGGTGCTGGCGCTGCGACCCTGCAATCCCGAGGGCGTGAGCTTCATCCACCGCGTCGCGCTGGCCGCCGACCGCGGCGGCTGGACGGTGGACGACACGCAGCAGGTGCGCTTCGGCGCCGCCGCCGTGCGGCACCACGTCTCCGACTATCGCGCGGGCGACGTGTACATCCACCTCGCGGACCTCGACGACCAGTCCACGGGCGTATGCGACGTGGGGATGGTCACCGCGGCGGCGCTGTTCCCGGTCGAGGCCGGCGGCAGCGCCGAGATCACCGCGACCATACCGCTCCCCGCCGCCGGTTCTGCCGCACTCGCCCCCGATGCCTGGGCCGCCGCGCGCCGCGGTCGCTGCGAGCTCGCCTGTCCCGAGCCGCGCTACCAGTTCCTCTACGACGCCGCCCTCGCCTCGCTGGTGCTGCACTCGCCCGACGACGTCTACCCGGGGCCGTTCACCTACAAGCGCTTCTGGTTCCGCGACGCCGCGTTCATCATCCACGCGCTGCTCTGCGCGGGGCTCACGGAGCGCGCCGAACGGGCGCTCGCGCGCTTCCCGCAACGGCAGACGGCGCTCGGCTATTTCTGCTCGCAGGAAGGCGAATGGGACGCCAACGGCGAGGTGCTGTGGATCCTGCAGCGCTTCTGCGACATGACAGGCCGGGCCCTGCCGGATGAATGGCGCAAGCCCGTCGAGCGCGGCGCGCGCTGGATCGTGCGCAAGCGCCTCGACGACACGCTGGACGCGCCGCACGCCGGACTGCTCCCGGCCGGCTTCAGCGCCGAGCACCTCGGGCCGAACGACTACTACTACTGGGACGACTTCTGGGGCGTGGCGGGCCTGTGCGCGGCCTCCGCCCTGCTCGCGCGACAGGACGCCGACGCGAGCCGGGAATTCGCCGCGGCCGCCGACACGTTCGCCGCGGCGATCGATCGCAGCCTCGACGCCTGCGCGCAACGGCTCGGGCGCCCGGCCATGCCCGCATCGCCCTACCGCCGCCTCGACGCCGGCGCGATCGGCTCGCTCGCGCGCGGCTACCCGACCCAGCTCTGCGCGCCGGACGACGCGCGCCTGCTCGACTGCGTCGAGTTCCTGCTCGAGCGCTGCTTCGTGAACGGCGCCTTCTACCAGGACATGATCCACTCCGGGCTGAACGCTTACCTCACGCTGCACGTGGCGCAGGTGCTGCTGCGCGCCGGCGACCCGCGCCACCTCGCGCTGATGGACGCGGTCGCGACGCTGGCGTCGCCAACCGGGCAGTGGCCCGAGGCGATCCACCCCGCCACCGGCGGGGGCTGCATGGGCGACGGCCACCACGTCTGGGCCGCCGCCGAGTGGGTGCTGATGATCCGCAACTGCTTCGTGCGCGAGGAAGGCGCGCGCCTCGTGCTGTGCGCGGGCCTCCCCGCGCGCTGGCTGGCGCAGGACAGGCCGATCCGTTTCGGCCCGGCACCGACCGCCTTCGGCACCGTGACGCTCACCGTCACGCCGCAGCCCGAAGGCGCCGCGCGCATCGCGTGGCAGGCCGACTGGCATCGCG
>CAYXJM010000058.1:0-4680 GCA_964465455.1 uncultured Klebsiella sp. | reverse complement strand
TTCCCCGGCATGCCGGAACGGGAAGTGGACGTGGTGCGGATCAACGCGATCCGCAACTTCAACGACACCGGATTCTCCGTCGCGCTGCCGATACATCCGCCGCTCGGCGACAGGGTCGACGCCTTCGGGCCCGACATCGTGCACGCCCATCACCCCTTCCTGCTCGGCATCACGGCGCTGCGCATCGCGCGCCACCGCAGGCTGCCGCTGGTGTTCACGCACCACACGCTCTACGAGCAGTACACGCACTACCTGCCCGGCGACTCGCCGGCGCTGAAGCGTTTCGCTATCGAGCTCGCCACGCGCTACGCGAACCTCGCGGACCAGGTCTTCGCGCCGAGCGAGAGCATCCGCGAACTGTTGCGCCAACGCGGCGTCACCGCGCCGGTCGCGGTGGTGCCGACCGGCGTGCGCCCGGAACACTTCGCCGCGGGCGACGGCCCCGGCTTCCGCCGCCGGGCCGGCATTCCGGAAGGCGCCTGCGTGGTCGGGCACCTCGGCCGGCTGGCACCGGAAAAGAACCTGGAGTTCCTGGCCGCGGCGGTCGCGGAGTTCATGCGCGGCGACAGCAGCGCCCATTTCCTGGTCGTCGGCACCGGCCCCTGCGAGGACGGCATCCGCGATCTGTTCGCGCGCGCCGGCATCGCGGAGCGCCTGCACATCGCCGGCGTCCTGGAACGCGGGCAACTGGCCGACGCGCTGCACGCGATGGACGTGTTCGCCTTCGCGTCGACGAGCGAGACGCAGGGCATGGTGCTGACGGAGGCGATGGCGGCCGGACTGCCGGTGGTCGCGCTCGACGCCCCCGGCGCCCGCGAGGTGGTACAGGACACGGTGAACGGCCGCCTGCTCACGGAAGCGACGCCCGCGGCGTTCGGCGCCGCACTGCGGTGGGTGGCCGAGCGCACGGCCGAACAACGGCAAGCGCTGCGACAGGCCGCTCTCGCCACGGCGGATGCCTTCTCCATGCCGCGCACGGCCGGCCGGGCGCTCGCCTGCTACGAGGCGCTCGTCGCCGGACCGCGCCCCGACGCCGGCAGCGACGCGATCCGCTGGGAGGACGTCAGGACCTTCCTGCGCACGGAGTGGGAGATCCTGAAGAGCGTGGCCCGTGCCAGCGACGCCGCGCTGAACACGAACCTCTACGCGGACGCGGAGGCGCCATGAGCGCTGCGGAAAGCCCGTACAAGATCCTGCTGTTCCTGAAGCGGCGCCCCGGCATGACGCTCGAGGCGTTCCGTGACTACTACGAGAACCATCACGCGCCGCTCTGCGCGAAGTACTCCTCGGGGCTCGTGCGCTACGTGCGCCGCTATCTCGACCCGCAGCCGAACCCGGACAGCGGCGCGACCGGGGAACTGCCGTTCGACGTGATCACCGAACTGTGGTTCGACGACGAGCGCGCCTTTCGCGGCACCGTCCGCTATCTCTCCACGGCCACCATGCCCGCGGAAGTCGTCGCGGACGAAATGCGGCTCTTCGATCGCGCGCGCACGAGAATGGCGACGGTCGCGGAGTGCGAGTCGGTGTCGCAGGGCTGAGCGCGGATGCCCCCCTCCTCGTCGCCCGGCGCTCAGCCGATCACGCCGCGCTCGCGCAGCACGGCGGGCGGCGTCTCCCAGCCCAGCTCGGCGAGAATGCGCTCGCTGTCCTCGCCGAGCTCCGGCGCGCTGCGCCCCACGCTGTCCGGCGTCGCGGCAAATCGCGCCGGGGTGCGCGGGCCGAGGATCGGACCGGCGCGCGGATGATCGGTCGTCGCGAACAGGCCGTTGGCCTGGAACTGCGGATGCGCCGGCAGCTCGTGCACCTGCAGCGCCCGGGCGCAGGGCACGTCGGCGGCCTCCAGCCGCGCGAGGGTCTCGTCCACGGGCATCTCCGCCGCGCGCGCGTACAGGCGACCGAACAGCGCCCGCACTTCCTGCGCGTTCTCGTTGCGCGCGCGCACGGTCGCGAAGCGCGGATCGCCGCTCACGTCCTCGCCGAGGATGCGGCAGGTCGCGAGGAACGAGGCGTCGTCGGTGGGGGCGATCTGCGCCCAGCCGTCGCGAAAGCGCAGCAGCCGGTTCCCCTTCGCGAGCGACTGGCCCTCGAGGATGCCGTCACGCTCGAGGAAGGCCGCGCCGCCGCTGGTGTCGGGCCAGAGGAAGGCGGCCACCGCGTCGATCATCGCCAGGCGGATTTCCTGCCCGCCGGCGCCGCGCTCGCGCGCGAGCAGGGCCGCGGCGATCGCCTGGCTCGCGGTCAGCGCCGTCAGCTTGTCGGCGAAGATCTGGTAGTACTGCGTGGGCTCGCCACTCTCGATGTTCGCCTGCGAATGCGCCACGCCCGCGAAGGCCTGGACCACGTTGTCCCAGGCGGGCTTCGGCGCGTAGGGACCTTCATGCCCGAAGCCGGTGATCGCGACGTAGACCAGGTCCGGCCGGATCGCCCTCAGCGCCTCGTAACCGACCCCCAGGCGTTCGGCCACGCCCGGACGGAAGTTGTGCAACACCACGTCGGCGTCGCTCACCAACCGCCGTACGATGGCCAGGCCCTCGGGGTGCTTGAGGTTCAGCGCCATGGAGCGCTTGCCGCGGTTGTAGTGCTGGAACAGGCTGGACACGCCATTCCGCGAGGCGCCCATGTGGCGCAGGATGTCGCCCATGCCCGGCGGCTCGATCTTGACCACGTCCGCGCCCTGGTCCGCGAGGATCGCACTGGCGCCGGGCGCGGCCAGCGCATTGGCCAGCTCGACGACGCGGATGCCGTGGAAGGGTCCCTTGCCGCTCATGGTCTGTTTCCTCGGGTGAATTGCCTGTGGCGGTTCCGCATCGCGCACGTCATCACTCGAACTCCGTGCGGCTGCGCGGCCGCCCGCCGGGCCCGCTGTAGGCCATGCCGTAACCGGGCGGCGTGGACCACGCCGGCAGCTCGAGCGCGGCCACGGCCTGCTGCCAGCGCGCGATGAGCAGGTCCTCGGCGGCATAGTCGAACGGGTCCTGCAGCACCGCCTCCACCGGTATGCCGCTCATCGGCGGCGGCGGATGGGCCGCGAGCCAGCGCGCGGTGCGCGCCACGGCCTCGGCGGGGTCCACCACGTCGCGGTAGCCGAGGCGCGTGCGGATCTTGGTGAGATCGTAGAGCCGGTGCGTCGTGGTCGGGCGGGTGAGCAAGGGGTGCGCGGGCAACGCGAGCGGCGCCGGAAGGTCGACGATCTCGAACTCCCAGTCGAGCGCGCGAGCGGCGTGGAAGACCACGTCGCGCAGGCTCAGCGGATAGCTGTCCGCGGCGTTGAAGATCTCGCCGCAGGCGCGCTCCGGCTGGTCCACCGCCAGCAGCACCGCATGCGCGAGGTTCTCGGCGTAGCCGTAGGCGTCCAGGGTCAGGCCGCCGTCGGGCAGCACGATGCGGCGACGGCCGTCGAGCACGCGCCGCACCACCAGCCATTCCCGCGGCGCCGGCTGGTGCGGACCGTAGACGTAGGGATAGCGGATGTGGGTCGCCTGCGGATGGTGGCGGAACACGGCCTCCTCGGTGCGCACGATGCGCCAGCCCTTCTCGTCCTGGGCCGGGTCCGTCACCAGCGGCGCGTCCTCGGCGAGCGGCGCGGGCAGACCCTCCGGGCTGTGCAGGAACGGGTTCATGTACCCGAGGTAGGCCGGGCCGCCGCCGATGGAAACGAAGCGTCCGACGCGACCGGCGAAGATCTCGGCGATGGCGCGCAGCCGGCCGTACGTGGCGATGCACAGGTCCCAGCGCCGCTCGCCGACCGCGGCCGCCAGCGCGGCGGGATCGTGGGGGCTCGCGTGGATGTGCGGCACCTCGGGCGGGATCTCGTCCAGTTCGTGATTCCCGGTGTGGAGAATCTCGACGCGGTAGCCCCGGGCCAGCAGCCCGTTGACGATGAAGGGCCCCGTGGGGCCGGTGCCGCCGATCACCAATGCCTGCATCTGTGATGTCCCTGCCCCGGGCTGCGTCCGCGAGTCGACGCATCTTAGCAATGAACAGGGCGCCGATTGCACCCGGAGCAGACCGCGCAGAAACCCGCCACGAAGGCGGGTGTGCCGGGGTTCCGGAAGCGCTCTTGTTGCCTACGAACCGCTGCCTTCCGGAAATTTCCCGCCAGCGGCGTACTGGCGCATGAGCCACCACGGACCGCCGGTGCGCGGCTCGCAGAACGAGCGCCGGTCCGCCTGCCTGCGCCGTTCGGATTCGACCGCGAGTTCCTCTTCGCCGCGCTGCCGCGCGCGCCTGTCGAGACCGCTGCGGGGATCGTCGAACATGCCGCTTTCAACCGTGACTGGCGTGTCGTGAGAGCCCGCGCTTACGCCGCTGCCAACCGATGCCGGCCGAGGCGGCGGAGTTGCTGATCCCGGGTGCGGCAATCGCTCCTGCTGGCCGCAACAGCGTCGCGAACCTCCAGTACCTCACCGCGTCTCTCGTCGATTGCACTGCTGCGCTCTCCCGGGAAGCCGTACCGATCCTCCGCAGGATGCAAGCGACGCGCCTGGTGGGAGCAAAACGAGGAGATTCAGGAGGTTGATGCGCGACACCGCCTCGTGTTGCCCCGCCAATGTAAAAGATGCCGACACCGGCGTCGGCGAACGCGCCAGTCGCGCAGGACGTCCTCGAAAATGTGGCTTGGCGAATGTGGCTTGACGCGGCTGCATCGCAGAAACGGAGGGTCGCCGCAACGGACGA
>CAYXJM010000057.1:0-10598 GCA_964465455.1 uncultured Klebsiella sp. | reverse complement strand
CCTTTTTTTCGCGCCGTTCCAGGGCGCGCGCCGTCCTGCATGGCACAGGCATTGCTTCGCTCGCCCTGTCCAGGACATGCGACGGAATATTGGCACCCGGCTCCATGGCAGCATCAGCGGCACCTGCATCCGCGGTCGAGGGATTCGGCCTCGCGCCCCTCGTCGAGGTCGCCGCGTCGCTCGCGCTCGTGGTGGTGGTCATCTTCGCGATCGCCTGGGCCCTGCGGCGGGTGCAGGCCACGGGCGTCGCCGGGGGCGGGCAGATGAAAGTCGTGGCCGCTCTCCCTGTGGGCCCGCGCGAGCGCGTGCTGGTGGTCGAGGTCGGCGGCACGCAACTGCTGCTCGGAGTCACGCCCACCCAGATCACTCGCCTGCACGAATTCCCGGAAGCGGTGATCCGTCCCCGGGCCGCGAGCGGCGAGTTCGGGCTGCGGCTGCGCCAGGCGCTCGGCCGGGAAGGGGCGCCCTGATGCGCCGGGCCGCGGCTGTGCGGCGCACAAGCGTGTTGGGCTGGCTGCCCGCGCTGTTGCTGCTGTTGCTGCCCGGCGTCGCGCTCGCGCAGGCCGGCGGGACGTCGATCCTCGACGCCGGCGGTGCGCTCGGGGTGCCGGCGATGAAGCTGACGACGAATCCCGACGGCAGCCAGGACTACACGGTCACGATCCAGATCCTGGCGCTGATGACGGCGCTGACGCTGCTGCCGGCGCTGCTGATGATGATGACCGCGTTCACGCGCATCATCGTGGTGTTCGCGATCCTGCGCCAGGCGATCGGCCTGCAGCAGACGCCGTCGAACCAGATCCTGCTCGGGCTGGCGCTGTTCCTCACGCTGTTCGTGATGCAGCCCGTGCTCGACGTCGCCAACGAGCGAGCGCTGCAGCCCTATCTGCGCGAGGAGATCGGCGCGCGCGAGGCGCTGGAGCGCGCGCGCGAGCCGTTCGCGAAGTTCATGCTGGCGCAGACGCGCGAGAGCGATCTCGACATGTTCCTGCGCATCTCGGGCACCGGCGCGGTCGACGGGCCCGAGGCTGTGCCCTTCGCGGTGCTGGCGCCCGCCTTCGTGACCAGCGAGCTGAAGACGGCGTTCCAGATCGGCTTCCTGCTGTTCGTGCCCTTCCTGGTGATCGACCTCGTGGTCGCCAGCGTGCTGATGGCGATGGGCATGATGATGCTCTCCCCGATGATCATCTCGCTGCCGTTCAAGATCATGCTGTTCGTGCTGGTCGACGGCTGGGCGCTGATCATCGGCTCGCTCGCCTCGAGCTTCGCACTCTAGGGGAGGCACGGCGAATGACGCCCGACATGATGGTGCAGCTGCTCGGCGAGGGCTTCCTGCTGATCGTGCTGATGGTCAGCGTGCTGGTGGTGCCCAGCCTCGTCGTGGGCCTCGTGGTCAGCGTGTTCCAGGCGGCCACGCAGATCAACGAGCAGACGCTGAGCTTCCTGCCGCGCCTGCTGACCACGCTGCTCACCGTGATGGCCGCCGGGCCGTGGCTGCTCGCACGGCTGCTCGAGTTCACGCGGCACATCACCGACACCTTCGCCCTCGTGCTGGTCTGAGCCCGTGATCGACCTGACGCTGCCCGCGCTGTCGCAGTGGCTGGGCGCGTGGCTCTTCCCGCTGTTCCGCCTCGGCGGATTCTTCATGGTGGCGCCCGTGTTCGGCATGCAGCTGGTGCCGGCGCGGGTCCGGCTCGGGCTCGCGCTGCTGGTCACGGCGCTGCTGGTGCCGCTGCTGCCCGCGCCGCCCGCGCTCGATCCGCTCTCGCCGGCGGCGATGCTGCTGATCGCCCGCGAGCTGCTGGTCGGACTCGGGCTCGGCTTCGCGATGCTGGTCTTCTTCCAGGTCTTCGTGCTGGGCGCCCAGCTGATGGCGATGCAGATGTCGCTCGGCTTCGCGTCGATGGTCGACCCCGCCAACGGCATCAGCGTCACGGTGCTGGCGCAGTATTTCCTGGTGCTGCTGACGCTGGTGTTCCTGGCCAGCAACGGGCACCTCGCGATGCTCGAGGTGCTGCTGGAGAGCTTCCGCTACCTGCCCGCGGGGTCCGGGGCGTTCGGCGCAGCGCAGCACTGGAGCCTCGCGTCGTCTGCCTCGTGGCTGTTCCTGAGCGGGCTGCTGCTCGCGCTGCCGGCGGTGACGGCGCTGCTGGTGGTGAACCTCGCCTTCGGCGTGATGACGCGCGCCGCGCCGCAGCTGAACGTGTTCTCGCTCGGCTTCCCGGTCTCGATGGTGTTCGGGCTCTTCATCATCTGGGCCAGCATGCGCGAGTTCATGCCGCGCTTCGACACGGTGTCGGGGCAGGCCTTCGCGCTGATGCGCCAGCTCGCCGGCGCGCCGTGAACGGTCGCCGGGCGGGCTCTCAATAACTGGTCAGCCGGTTCAACCCGTTCAGCGCCGCGATGCGGTAGGCCTCGGCCATCGTGGGGTAGTTGAACGTGGTCTCGATGAAATAGCGCACGGTGTTGCGCGGCGCCGGCTGCTTCATGATCGCCTGGCCGATGTGGATGATCTCGGTGGCCTCGGCGCCGAAGCAGTGCACGCCGAGGATCTCCAGCGTGTCGATGTGGAACAGCAGCTTCAGCATGCCGACGTCCTCGCCGCTTATCTGCGCGCGCGCCGTTTCCTTGAAGAAGGCGCGCCCGATCTCGTAGGGGATGCGCGCCGCGGTAAGCTCGCGCTCGCT
Organism: uncultured Klebsiella sp.; assembly: GCA_964465455.1. Taxonomy (GTDB): domain Bacteria; phylum Pseudomonadota; class Gammaproteobacteria; order Pseudomonadales; family UBA5518; genus UBA5518. The sequence continues at coordinate 7,911 of CAYXJM010000057.1, read as the reverse complement.
GGCGCCCACCGAGCTGATCTCCGGCAGTGTGTAGATCCCGGTTGGCGTGTCGTCGACGTGACGCGTGTGCTCCTTGCCGCGTGCGGCGGCCGCCGCCGAGCGGCCCTGGTCGTAGGCCGCGCTCGCGAGGCTCGGCGCGCCGATCACGTCGCCGACCGCGAACACGCCGGGCACCGCCGTCTCGTAGCGCGTGTCGACGCGCAGCAGGCCGCGGGAATCCGTCTGCAGGCCGACGTTGTGCAGAGCGAGCCGGTCCGTGTTGCCGGTGCGGCCGTTGCACCACAGCAGCGCCTCGCCCTGCAGCCGCTTGCCGGAGCGCAGGTGCAGCGTGACGCCGTGCGCCGAGACTTCGAGCCTATCGTATTCCTCGCCGTGGCGGATCACCGCGCCCTGCGTGCGCAGGTGGTAGGACAGCGCGTCCGAGATCTCGTCGTCGAGATAGGAGAGCAGCTGGTCGCGGGTGTTGATGAGGTCGACCTTGACGCCGAGCGCCGAGAAAATCGAGGCGTACTCGCAGCCGATGACGCCCGCGCCGTAGATCAGCAGGCGTCGCGGCGTGTGCGGCATGGTCAGGATGGTGTCGCTGTCGAAGACCGCCGGGTGCGAGAAATCGATGTCGGCGGGGCGGTAGGGTCGCGAGCCGGTCGCGATCACGATCTTGGGCGCGCGCAGGTCCTCGACGGCGCCGTCCGGCAGCGTCACGCGCACCGTGCTGGCATCGACGAAGGAAGCCACCCCGAAGTACATCGCGATGCGGTTCTTCGCGTAGTACTGCGAGCGCATCGCGACCTGGCGGCGGATCACGGTGCCGGCGTTCTGCAGCAGGGTCTGGAACGAAATGCGGCTCGGTTCGCCGATGGCGCGGAATATGGCGTTGGTGTTGTAGCGCGTCAGGTCCTTGACCGCGTGGCGCAGCGCCTTCGAGGGGATCGTGCCGCTGTGGGTGCACCCCCCGCCGACCATGGGCCGGTCCTCGATCACCGCGGCGCGCAACCCGTGCTTCGCCGCGTTCAGCGCCGCCGCTTCCCCGGCGGGGCCGCTGCCGATCACCAGCAGGTCGAACTTGTATGAATCCATCGCGGCGACGCCGGGCAAAGCCGTCTATATAGACGCTCCGCCCGGCGCCTGTCCAACGGCGCGCGCGTGATTACTCCGCGGGAGGCGACTGGGCGTCCTGCGCGGCGGCCGGGCCGCGCGGCCCCATTCCCGGACCAGGGCCATGCGGCCCCATGCCGGCACCCGCGCCGCGGTGCTCGCGCCGGGCGTCCTGCATCATCTGCATCTGCTCGCGGTGCTGGCGGTACTGTTCCTCGGTGAGCACGTTCTTCAGCTCCGCCTCGCGATCGGCCACGATCTTTTCCATCGCTGCGCGGTGCGCGTCGCGCATCTTGTCGGCCTGCGCGCGGTGCTCCTCCACGCGCCTGGAAAACTGCTCGTTGATCGTCCCGACCTTGGTCGCCTGCTCGGGCGACAGGCCGAGGTTCCTGGTCATGCGAGCGGTCATCGCAGCCGGGTCCAGCTGGCGCGCGGCCGCGGCCGGCGCTGCGGCGGGAGCGGTTGCCGGTGCGGCGGGCGTATCCGCGGCCTGCGCGGCGCCGGCGAGCGCGAGCAGCAGGGCGAGGGGCAGGGTCTTGCCGAGAGCGTTCATGGTTCCTCCGTTGCTTGACGATGCGTCGCGACGACGGTTTTGCCGACGCTGCATTCCTTTGACGCGCGAGGGATCACCCATCCTTCGCCAGCGATCCCGAACCGTCAAGACGCGCACCGCGCACGGATCTTGCAGAGCCGCCTCGACTGTCAAGTTTCGGACGCGCGGATGGCCGAGGAAGACACCGGTCAGGAGAAGACCGAAGAGGCGACCCCGCGCCGGCTTGAGCGCGCGCGCGAGGAGGGGCAGGTGCCGCGCTCGCGCGAGCTGAGCACGGCCGCGATCCTGCTGGCTGGATCGGCCTCGCTGTTCGCTTTCGGGAACGTGCTGGGCGCGGGCCTGCTCGGGATCGGGCGCAACGCCTTCCGCTTCGATCGCGCCGCGCTGCAGGCCCCCGACGCGATGCTGCTGGAGCTCGGCGCGGCGGGTTCCGCGGCGCTGTGGATGCTGGCGCCGGTATTCGTGCTGCTGCTGCTCGCCGCGGTGCTGGGTCCCGCGGCCCTCGGCGGCTGGATCTTCAGCGCGCGCGCGCTGGCGCCGAAACTCGAGCGGCTGGATCCCGTGCGCGGCCTGGGGCGCATGCTCTCGCTGCGCTCGCTGGTCGAGCTGCTGAAGGCGATCGCCAAGGTGCTGCTGGTCGGGGGCGTGGCGCTGCTGCTGCTGTGGGCGCTGCGCGGCGAGCTGGCGGCAATGGCGACCCAGCCGCTGGAGCCGGCCATCCGGCACGCGGTGACGGTGCTCGGCTGGTCGGGGCTCGCGCTGAGCGCCTCGACGCTGCTGATCGCGGCGGTCGACGTGCCGTTCCAGGTGATGGACCACACGAAGAAGCTGCGCATGACCATGCAGCAGGTGCGCGACGAGATCAAGGAGTCCGAGGGGCGCCCCGAGGTCAAGAGCCGGATCCGCCAGCTGCAGCGCCAGTTCGCACGCAGCCGCATGATGGCGGCGGTGCCGAAGGCCGACGTGGTGATCACCAACCCCAGCCACTACGCCGTGGCGCTGCGCTACGACGCCGGGCGCAGCGCGGCGCCGCTGCTGCTCGCCAAGGGCAGCGACCTCGTGGCGCTGAAGATCCGCGAGATCGCCGAGGCCAACGGCGTGCCCGTGGTGAGCTCGCCGCGCCTGGCGCGCGCGATCTATTTCACCACGGAGCTCGAGGCCGAGATCCCCGCCGGGCTCTACCTGGCGGTGGCGCAGGTGCTGGCCTACGTGTTCCACCTGCGCAATCACCGCCGTGGCCGCGGCGCCGCCCCGGTGCTGCCCGAGGAGCTGCCGATACCCGAGGGGATGGACCGCCCGGGCGGTGCGGGCCGCCACTGAGGCGCACGCTAGGCTTGTGGAACGATTCTTGCCGTATCCGCATGAAAAGGGCGGGAGCGTCAAGAAATTGAACGGCGACACAGACCGGCTCGGCCGGCCGGACGGTGACTGAGATGGCGACCGGCAGCGGGCGCATGAGCCGCGCGGGGCTGCTCGAGCAGCTGCGCGTGCTCGCGCAGGGCAGCTTCGGCATTCCGCTGCTGCTGCTCACCGTGCTCGCGATGATGACGCTGCCGATACCGCCGCTGCTGCTCGATGCGCTGTTCTCGTTCAACATCGCGCTGTCGCTGGTGGTGCTGCTGGTGGCGGTCTACGCGCTGCGGCCGCTCGACTTCGCGGTGTTCCCGACCATACTGCTGGTGACGACGCTGCTCAGGCTGGCGCTGAACGTCGCTTCGACCCGCGTCGTGCTGCTCGAGGGCCACACCGGGCCCGATGCCGCGGGCCACGTGATCGAGGCCTTCGGCAAGGTGGTGATCGGCGGCAACTACGTCGTCGGCATGGTCGTGTTCCTGATCCTGATCATCATCAACTTCGTGGTCGTGACCAAGGGCGCCGGGCGCATCTCGGAAGTCAGCGCGCGCTTCACCCTGGACGCGATGCCGGGCAAGCAGATGGCGATCGACGCCGACCTGAACGCCGGGCTGATCAACCAGGACGAGGCGCGGCGGCGGCGCGAGGAAGTCGCGCAGGAAGCCGATTTCTACGGCGCGATGGACGGAGCCAGCAAGTTCGTGCGCGGCGACGCCGTGGCCGGCGTGCTGATCCTCGCGATCAACCTGATCGGGGGCCTCGCCATCGGTGTGATGCAGCACGATCTCGCCTTTGCCGACGCGATGCAGATCTACTCGCTGCTCACGATCGGGGACGGACTCGTCGCGCAGATCCCCGCGCTGCTGCTGTCGACCACGGCCGCGATCATGGTGACGCGCGTCACCAGCGCGAACGACATGGGCGACCAGATACTGAACCAGATGTTCGACTCCCCGCGCGCACTCGCGGTGGCGGCCGCGCTGCTCGGCGTCATGGGGATGGTGCCCGGGATGCCGCATCTCGCGTTCATCGGTCTCGCCGCGCTGGCGGGGGCCGGGGCCTGGCTGATCCGCCGCCGCGCCCGGGACGCGGCGAAGGCCGGGCCTGCCGCCGCGGAGATCGCGCGCGTCGCGCCGGCACCGCCCGCGGAGCTCGGCTGGGACGACGTGGCACCGGTCGACGTGATCGGGCTGGAGGTCGGCTACCGGCTGATCCCGATGGTCGACAAGGCCCAGGGCGGCGCGCTGCTCGGACGCATCAAGGGCGTGCGCAAGAAACTGTCGCAGGAGATGGGATTCCTGGTGCCGCCGGTGCACATCCGCGACAACCTGGAACTGCTGCCGAACGCCTACCGGATCCTGCTGATGGGGGTGGCGATGGGCGAGGCGGAGGTGTACCCGGAGCGCGAGCTCGCGATCAACCCGGGACAGGTATTCGGGCGGGTGGAGGGCCTCGAATGCCGCGATCCGGCGTTCGGACTCGATGCCGTGTGGATCGACCGCGGCCAGCACGAGCGCGCGCAGACGCTCGGCTACACCGTGGTCGACGCCAGCACCGTGGTCGCCACGCACCTGAACCAGGTGCTGCTGGAGCACATCGACGAGCTGCTCGGCCACGAGGAGGTCGAGCAGCTGCTGCAGAAGCTCGCGAAGATCTCGCCGAAGCTCGCCGAGGAACTGGTGCCGGGCACGCTGACGATCAACCAGCTGCTGGGCGTGCTGAAGAACCTGCTCGCGGAAGGCGTGCCGATCCGCGACATCCGCAGCATCTCCGAGGCGATCGCCGCGCAGGCCCCGCGCGGCAAGGACCCGGTGGCGCTCACCGCCGCGGCGCGGGTCGCCCTCGGACGCACCATCTTCCAGCAGATCAGCGGCAACGCGGCGAGCCTGCCGGTGATCACGCTCGATCCGCAGATGGAGCAGGTGCTGATGAAGTCGCTGCAGCGCGGCGGCCCGCCCGGCGCGGAGGCCGAGGACATCGTCCTCGAGCCCACCCTGGCGGAGCGGTTGCAGCGCTCGATGAACGAGGCAGCGCAGCGCCAGGAGGCCCAGGGCAAGGCGCCGGTGCTGCTGGTGCCGGGGCCGCTGCGCACGGTGCTGGCGCGCTTCATGCGCCACACCAACCGCGCGACGAAGGTGATCTCCTACCAGGAAGTGCCCGGCAACAAGCAGGTCACGATCGAGGCGACCGTCGGCTGACAAACCCTTTCCGGCGCCCGCACGGGCGCCACCGCGGGAGAACGAGGACATGCAACTGAAGCGAATCATCGGCCCGGACGTGAAGACGGCGTTGCGGCTCGTGCGCGAGCAGCTCGGCCCCGACGCGATGATCCTGTCGAACCGGCGCGTGGCCGGGGGCGTCGAGATCGTCGCAGCGCCGGAAGCCGACACCGCCCCTGCGGCGGTCGCGCCGCGCGCGAGCGCGGGGGAGCCGATGCTGCGGGCGTTCGGTCTCGCGGGCGACGCCGCGGCCTTCCCGGCGAACCCCGTCGCGCCAGCGCCGCCGCGCGAGGCCGCGCACGCGCCGTTCGGCCCGGCCGAACACGCAGAGGCTCCCGAACCGGCCGCCGCGTCGCCGCAGCCGGGCGTGCCGCCGCAGTGGCTGGAGCTGCAGTCGGAGTTGCGCCACATGCGCACCCTGCTGGAGGAAAGGCTGACGGAGCTGCGCGACGAACGGAGCGCCGCGCGGTCGACGGCCTCGCCCGGCGCCGAGGGACCCATCTGGCGCCGGTTGACGCGCATCGGCTTGCCGAACGGGCTCGTGCGCGAGCTGTTGGCCGGTGTCGATGCGACGGCGGACCGGGAATCGGCCTGGTGCGGTACGCTGGCGCGACTGGCGGCCGGGCTGGGCACGGCCGGTGACGTCGTCGCGGCGGGCGGGGTGTGGGCCTTCGCCGGCCCGACCGGCGCGGGCAAGACCACGACGATCTGCAAGCTCGCGGTGCGCCATGCCCTGCAGCACGGACCGGCGGGGCTCGCGCTGCTCAGCCTGGACGGGGCGCGCCTGGGCGGTACCGACATGCTGCGCGCGGTCGCGCGCCTGCTCGGCGTGCCGTTCCACGCCGCCGCGAGCGGCGAATCGCTGGAGCAGGCGCTGTGCCGCCTGCCGGCGAGCACGCTGGTGCTGGTCGACACGGCCGGCGCGAGCCGGCGCCTGCCCGGGCCCGGCCTGCAGCTCGAGGCGCTGGGCGCGCTGCGCGAGCGCGTGCGCACGCTGCTGGTGCTGCCGGCGAACGCGCAGCTCTCGTGGCTCCACGCCGCGCTCGGCGACTACGCGGCCTGCGCACCCGTGGCGGCCGTCGTCACCAAGCTCGACGAGACGGCGAGCCTCGGCGAGCTGATCGGGGCGCTGCGGCGCGAGCGGCTGCCGGTGGCCTACAGCACCGACGGGCCGGAGGTGCCGGACGACCTGCGGGTGGCGGATGCCGCGGAACTGGTCGCGCAGGCGCTCGCGCTGCACCCGGAGGACGACCATGGCCGCGAGGACGCGGCGGCCACCCCGGCGGGTACCGGCCGCGACGCGCCGGATGCGGCCGGCATCAATGCGGCTAGAATAGCGTGACGATCTCCAGCGCGAGGTATCTCGAATGAATTCCGTTCACGGCACCGCCAGGCCGGTCCAGGTCGTCGCCGTGACCGGCGGCAAGGGCGGTGTCGGCAAGACCAGCGTCTCGATCAACCTCAGCATCGCGCTGGCCGAGCGCGGGCGCCGCGTGGTGCTGCTCGACGCCGACCTCGGGCTCGCCAACGTCGACGTGCTGCTCGGCCTCAGGCCCAAGCGCAACCTGGCCGACGTGCTGGCCGGTGCCTGTGGACTGCAGGACATCCTGCTCGACGGCCCCGGCGGCATCCGCATCATCCCGGCCTCCTCGGGCACGCAGTCGATGGTCTCGCTGAGCCGCCTCGAGCACGCGGGGCTGATCCACGCCTTCAGCGACATCGGCTCCGTCATGGACGTCCTGGTGATCGACACCGCCGCCGGCATCGCGGACTCGGTGCTCGGTTTCGCGCGCGCGGCGCAGGAGTGCCTCGTGGTCGTCTGCGACGAGCCATCGTCGATCGCCGACGCGTACGCGCTGATGAAGCTGCTGCACCGCGACCACGGCATGCAGCACTTCCGCCTGCTCGGCAACATGGTCAGGAGCCCGCAGGAGGGCGCGAACCTCTACCACAAGCTGGCGCAGGTCTGCGAACGCTTCCTCGACATCACGCTGCTCGACGCCGGCCACATTCCCTACGACGACATGGTGCGCAAGTGCATCCAGCGCCAGCGGCCCGTGCTGCTGGGCGCCCCGCAGTCGCGCGCTGCCGCGGCCTTCCGCGAGCTCGCGGGGCGGGTCGAGCGCTGGCCCGTTCCGGCGGGTCCCAGTGGTCACCTGCAGTTCTTCGTCGAGCAGCTGCTCGACCGCGCCGCCGCGGGCTGAGCGGCGGTGACCGCGGGGCTTGCCATGTACGCGAAATCGGCCGCGCGGCCCCAGGCCCACGAGCTGGTCGAGCAGTACGGGCCGCTGGTGCGGCGCATCGCGCACCACCTGCTGGCGCGGCTGCCCGCCTCGGTGAACGTCGAGGACCTGATCCAGTCCGGCATGATCGGGCTGCTGGAGGCCGCCGCCAACTACGACGCGGCGCGCGGCGCGAGCTTCGAGACCTTCGCCGGCATCCGCATCCGCGGCGCGATGATCGACGAGGTGCGTCGCGGCGACTGGTCGCCGCGCTCCGTGCACCGCAACGCGCGCCGCGTCGCCGAGGGCATACGCAAGGTGGAGCTGCGCAGCGGCGGCGACGCCGGCGACGCCGCGGTGGCGCGCGAGCTCGGCGTGGGGATCGAGGAGTACCACGCGATGCTGCAGTACACGCTCGGAAGCCGGCTCTTCAGCCTCGACGAGCTGATGGACGGCGAGCATGGCGAGC
>CAYXJM010000056.1:0-10619 GCA_964465455.1 uncultured Klebsiella sp. | reverse complement strand
TCGAGGACAGCGTGTTGGCCTCGCGGTTGAACTCCTGCATCAGGAAATCCAGCCGTCGCCCGCAGGCGGCGCCGCCCGAGAGGCTGTGCCGCGCCTCGGCGACGTGCGATTGCAGGCGGTCGAGTTCCTCGGCGACGTCGGAGCGCGCCGCCAGCAGCGCGATCTCCTGCTCGAGCCGCGCGGGGTCGGCCTCGACGCTGAGCTCCGCCAGCCGGTCGACGAGTTTCTGCTTCTGCGCGGCGAGGATCGCCGGCAGCACCGCGCGTATCGACGCCACGATGGACTCGATCGACGCGAGCCGCTGCTCGATGAATGCCGCCAGGCTCGCGCCCTCGCGCGAGCGCATCGCGACCAGTTCGCCGAGTGTCTCGCGGAACAGCGCGAGCGCGCCGCGCGCGATCTCGTCCTCGTCGGGATGCGACTCCGCGATCACCCCGGGCCAGCGCAGGAGCTCCAGCGCGCCGGGGCGAGGCAGGCCCCCGGCCAGCGCGTCGAGCCGCGCGCAGGCCGCGTTGAGGCTCTGCACCAGTTCCTCGTTGATGGCGATCGGGCCCGTGCCCGCCTCTCCGGCCTGCAGGCGCAGGATGCAGTCGACCTTGCCGCGGGAGAGGCGCTCGCGCAGCAGCTCGCGGGCCGGCATCTCCACCTGGCGCAGGGTTTCCGGCAGCCGCAGCTGCGCCTCGAGATAGCGATGGTTGACGGAGCGGATCTCCCACGACAGCGTGCCCCACGCGAAGGACGCCTCGCGGCGGGCGAACGCGGTCATGCTCTGTACTGACGGCAATGCTCGACTCCTGTGGCTCCGCGCCATTGTAGCCCCCGGCCCGGGATAAATCATGGCCGTGCGGCGTGTGTATAATCGCCGCCCCGCGCACCCGCGGACAGCCACCGAGGACCATCGACATGGAGCGCCCCAGCGGACGCCGACCGGACCAGCTTCGCCCCGTGCGCTTCACGCGCGGCTACACGCGCCACGCCGAAGGCTCCGTGCTCGTGGAGTACGGCGACACGCGCGTGATCTGCACCGCCAGCGTGGACCGCGGCGTGCCGCGCTTCATGCGCGGCGAGGGGCGCGGCTGGCTCACCGCCGAGTACGGCATGCTGCCGCGATCGACCAATACGCGCATGGACCGCGAGTCCGCGCGCGGCAAGCAGGGCGGGCGCACCGTCGAGATCCAGCGCCTGATCGGCCGCTCGCTGCGCTCGGCGCTCGACCTGCGCAAGCTCGGCGAGAACACCATCATCATCGACTGCGACGTGATCCAGGCCGACGGTGGCACGCGGACCGCGTCGATCACCGGCGCCTGCGTCGCGCTGGTCGACGCGCTCGCCGCGGCGAAGCGCCGGAAGATGATCAGCGAGGACCCGCTGCTGCACCTGATCGCGTCGGTCTCGGTCGGGATGTACGACGGGCACGCGGTGCTCGACCTCGACTACGCGGAAGACTCGCGCGCCGAGACCGACATGAACGTGATCATGACCGAGCACGGGGACTTCGTGGAGGTGCAGGGCACGGCCGAGGCCAAGCCCTTCAAGGCCGCGGAGCTGCAGCAGATGCTCGATCTCGCGCGCCGCGGCACCGAGAACCTCGTGCGCGTGCAGAAGATGGCGCTCGCCGCACCGATGCCCGCGAAATAGCGCGGGCGGCGCGCCCGGCTACAGCCGCTCGGGCTCGATGTCGTAGTCCATGATCAGCGGCGCGTGCGCGGAGAACTCCTGCACCTTGTACAGCGCGCCGTACTCGATGGTTCCGCGCAGGCCCGCCGAGACGACCTGCAGGTCGACGCGCCAGCCCTCGCCGGCGCTCCGCCCGCCCGGCCACCACGAGAACTCGTCGTCGTCCTGGTTCACGACGCGGAACGCGTCGACGTAGCCGAGCTCGCGGTACAGTCCGTCGAGGTACTGCCGCTCGGCCTCGAGAAAGCCCGGCGTGTCGCCGTGCGCCGCCGCGCGCTGCACGTCGCGCGCGGAGTGCGCCATGTTCCAGTTGCCGCACAGGATGTACTGGCGGCGTTTCTTGCGCACCTTGTCGAGCTGCGTGCGCAGCTGCTCGTAGAAGCGCGACTTGCGTGCCAGCGAGCCGGCGTCGGTCACGCTGGCGGCCGGGCCGAGCAGGCAGGCGACGCTGACGTTCTCGAAATCGGCCTGCATGAAACGACCCTCGCCGTCGGCCTCGCCGAGGCCGAGACCCGTCATGATGGCCTTCGGCAGCTTGCGGCAGTAGATGGCCACGCCGTTGGTGTCGCCGTCGATCGCGTCGAAGAAATACGAGAAGTAGCCGTCGGGATTGTATTTCGCGGCGCCCAGCGCCGACTCGGGCGCGCGCAGGTCCTGCACGCAGATGATGTCCGCGTCCTGGTCGACCGCCCAGTCGTAGAAGCCCCGTTCGGCTGCCTCGCGGATGCCTTCCGCGCAGAAACTGATGACGCGCATGCCTTGCCCTGCCTTTTGCTGTGGAAATCATACATGAGCGCCTCGGTTCGGGTAAAAAGCATGTTTCCGACTTTGTGCGCGCTTTGCGCCCGGGGGCGCTGATATACTGCGCGGCGCTCCGCAACAGTGCCTTTCGCCCCATGTCCGCGACCGACTTCCGCAACGAGTTCATCGCGCTCGCGCTGCGCCACCGGGCGCTGCGCTTCGGTTCCTTCACGCTGAAGTCCGGCCGCAACAGCCCGTATTTCTTCAACGCCGGGGAGTTCAGCACCGGCGGCGCGCTCGCCGCGCTGGGCCGCTGCTACGCCGCGGCGATCGCCGCGGAGGGCGTCGGGTTCGACATGCTGTTCGGGCCCGCCTACAAGGGCATCCCGCTGGCGGTGGCCACCGCGGTGGCCATCAGCAACGACAGCGGGCGCGACGTGCCCTGCGCCTTCAACCGCAAGGAAGCCAAGACGCACGGCGAGGGCGGCGTGCTGATGGGCGCGCCGCTCGCGGGCCGCGTGCTGGTCATCGACGACGTGATCACCGCCGGCACGGCGGTGCGCGGCGTGGTGGAACTGATCCGCGGCGCGGGCGCCGAGGTCGCCGGCGTCGTGCTCGGCCTGGATCGCGCCGAGCGCGGCTCGGGCACGGACTCCGCGGTCACGGAACTCGCGCGCGAGCTCCGCGCGCCGGTCTTCAGCATCGCGCGCCTCGACGACATCGTGCGTTTTCTCGAGGCCTCGGATGGCCTCGGCGAACATCTGCCGGCGATGCTCGCCTACCGCCGGCAGTGGGGAGCCGCCGGCGCCTGAGCGGCCGGGCGCCCCCGCAGCTGCTAGACTCGTTGCAGCAACACCACCGAGCAACGAGGATCGCATGACCGCCAGGCCGTTCCACTCCCTGATGCCGGCCCTTTCCCGATGGCTGGGCGCGGCTGCGTTGCTGTCCGTGCTCGGCGGCGCCGCGCACGCCGAGGAGCGCTTCTACAAGTACGACAATGCCGACGGGATCACGGTCATCGACGACCACGTGCCGCCGCAGTTCGCCCACAGGGGCTACACCGTGCTGAACCGCGCCGGCCGCGTGGTCGAGGTGGTGCCGCGCACGCTGAGCGAGGAGGAGCGGCGCGCGAACCCGGGCGCAGTGCAGGCCATGCTGCGCGCCGAAGAGGCCGAGCGCCAGCGCCGCTACGACGAGGCGCTGCTCGCGCGCTACAGCTCCGTGGCCGACATCGAGGACCTGCAGCGGCGCAAGGTCAACGAGGTGCAGGTGCGCATCAACCTGCAGAAGGGCAACATCGCCACGCTGAAGCAGCAGCTCGAGAGCGAGCACGCCAGGGCCGCCGAGCTCGAACTGGCCGAGCAGCCGGTACCCGCGGAGCTGCAGAAGCGCATCGAGGAACTGCGCGCCTCGATCGGCGAGGAGGAAGCCCGCATCAACAAGCTCGAGCAGGACAGGAGCACCACGGCGGCGCGCTACCAGTTCGACATCGAGCGCTTCCGCGCGATCCGCCCCGGCAGCCCCTGAGCGGCTTCAGTCCCCGGCGCGGCGGAAGAACGAGGCGGTCAGCACGCGCCACTGCTCGGGCCAGTACTCGGTGGGCGAGCGGCGGAATTCGGATCTGACGTACTGGATGATGCGCCCCTCGGCGGCGGCGAGCAGCAGGTTCGCGGACAGGTTGACTGGCAGCGCCGTGCGCAGCCCCTGCTTCAGTTCCGCCTCGCGCAGGATCTGTTTCAGTTCGGTCTCGAGCCGGTCGAACAGCTGCTGCACGCGCGCACGCAGGCGGTCGGTTTCGCCGGTCAGCGCGTCGCCGGTCAGCAGGCGCGTGATGCCCGGGTTGCGCTCGCAGAACGCGAGCAGCAGCGTCACGATCTGCTCGCACTGCGCGGCGGCATCGGCCTCCTCCTCGCGGATGCGCGAGATGCGGCTGAACAGGGTTTCCTCGACGAACTCGAGGAGCCCCTCGAACATCTTCGCCTTGCTCGGGAAGTGCCGGTAGAGCGCGGCCTCGGAAACGCCGACGTCGGCGGCCAGTGCAGCGGTGGTGATGCGGCCCCCGGGTGTCGCCTCCAGCATGTGCGCCAGCGACTGCAGGATCCCGTCGCGGCGCGAGGTCTTGTTGTTCATGTAGGCGCGGCTGTCCCCGGATTGCGCAGGACCCCAATGCTAGCGATTCGCTCAGGCACCCGCAACGACAGGGGATTTGCGGTTGCAGATCAGCGTGCCCACGCCCTCGTCGGTGAACACCTCCAGCAGCACCGCGTGCGGAACCGTGCCGTCGATGATGTGCGCGCTGGTGACTCCCGAGGCGACCGCATCGAGCGCGCAGCGGATCTTCGGCAGCATCCCGCCCCTGATCACGCCGGCGTCGATGAGACGGTTGACCTCGTCGCGGTCCAGCCCCGTGAGCAGCTTGCCGTCGGCATCGAGCAGCCCCGGCACGTTGGTGAGCAGGACGAGCTTCTCCGCCTGCAGCACCTCGGCGATCTTGCCGGCGACGAGGTCGGCGTTGATGTTGTACGAGAGCCCGGCCTTGTCGACGCCGATCGGCGCGATGACCGGGATGAAGTCGCTGTTCAGGAACATGTCGAGCACGGCGCGGTTGACGCGGCGCACCTCGCCGACGCGGCCGATGTCCACGATCTCCGGGGCCTTGGTCTCCGCCGTGCGCACGGTGACGGACATGCGCGAGGCCTCGATCAGGTGGGCGTCCTTGCCGGTGATGCCGATCGCGTTGCCGCCGTTGCGATTGATGTTCGCGACGATCTCCTTGTTGACCGTGCCCCCGAGCACCATCTCGACCACGTCCATGGTCTGGTTGTCGGTCACGCGCATGCCCTCGACGAAGTGCGACTCGATGTTGAGCCTCGAGAGCAGTGAGCCGATCTGCGGGCCGCCGCCGTGCACCACCACCGGGTTCATGCCGACCAGCTTCATCAGCACGAGGTCGCGCGCGAAGCTCTCCTTCAGCTGCGGATCGACCATCGCGTTGCCGCCGTACTTGACCACGATGGTCTTGCCGATGAAGCGCTGGATGTAGGGCAGGCTCTCGGTGAGCACGCGGGCAATGTTCTCGGCGGCTTCGCGGTTCAGGGACATCGGCGGGATCCTTGCGCTTCGGACGTGGGGCGGCATCTTAAACGCAGCCGCGGGGCCGGGACCCCCGCCGCGCGGCCGTCGTGCTAAAAACTCACATTCGTTCCGGGCAGCAGGCGGCGGATTTCCGCGAGGAAGGCGGCCTCGATGCGCGCGAGCGTGGCCTCGTCACGACCCTCGAAGCGGCAGATCAGCGCCGCCGAGGTGTTCGAGGCGCGCACCAGCCCCCAGCCGTCGCTGAACTCGGCGCGCACTCCGTCGATGCGGCTGAGGCGCGCGCCCTCGAGCGTGAAGCCGCGGGAGATCTCCTCCATGGCGGCGAATTTGCGCGCCTCCGGTATCTCGATGCGGATCTCGGGCGTCGCGACGCTCTGCGGCAGCTCCGCCAGCAGCTCGTCGAGGCTGCGGTTCTCCGCCGCCAGCAGCTCGAGCAGGCGCGCCGCGCAGTAGAGCGCGTCGTCGAAGCCGAACCAGCGGTCGCGGAAGCAGATGTGGCCGGTGAACTCGCCGCCGAGCAGCGCTCCGCTCTCCTTCATCTTTTCCTTGATCCAGGAGTGGCCGCTGCGGCACATGATCGGCCGGCCGCCGTTGTCGCGCACCACCGCCGCGAGGTCGCGGCTGCACTTGACGTCGAACACCACGTCCGCACCCGGATGGCTCGCCAGCACGTCTCGCGCCAGCAGCATCAGCAGGCGGTCGGCGCTGACGATACTGCCGTTGCCGCTGACGACGCCGATGCGGTCCGCGTCGCCGTCGAAGGCGATGCCGAGCGCGGCGCCGGTCTCGGCCACCTTCGCGATCAGCGCGCGCAGGTTTTCCGGCACCGCGGGGTCGGGGTGGTGGTTCGGGAAGCGGCTGTCGAGCTCGCAGAACAGCGGCACCACCTCGCAGCCGAGCTCGCGGAAGAGTTCCTCGGCGATCACCGCGGCGGCGCCGTTGCCGCAGTCGATCACCACCCTGTGCGCGGCGTCGACCAGCACGTCGTCGGCGACCGCGCGGACATAGTCGGCGTCGATCCGGGTGGTGCTGTAGCTGCCCTGCCCCTCGCGGAACATCTCGTGCTCGATGCGCTCGCGCAGCCGCAGGATGCCGGCGCCGCGCAGGGTCTCGCCGCCGATCATCACCTTGAAGCCGTTGTGATCGGCCGGGTTGTGGCTGCCGGTGATCATGACGCCGCTCATCGTGCGCAGGTGATGGCAGGCGAAATACAGCATCGGGGTGGCAACGGTGCCGGCGTCGATCACGTCGATGCCCGTGGCCAGCAGGCCCGCGACCAGGTGCTCGCGCAGCAGCGGGCTGCTGTCGCGCCCGTCGGCACCGACGACGATCGCGGTGCACTGCCGGTCCAGCGCTTCCGAGCCGACGGCGCGCCCGACGGCATGCGCCAGCCGCGGTGCGATCTGCGCCGAGCGGCCGCGGATGTCGTAGTCGCGGAATATCTCCGCGGGGATCGCCAGCGGCTCCGGCCCCGCGTCCCCGGCCTCCAGCGGCTCGTCGAGCTCGACGATCTCCAGCGCGTCCGGCGCCGTTACCGGTGCCGCGCCCCGGCCGGGCGTGCCGGCGCCCGCGTCGCCGCCCTGCGGTTCGCGCCGCAGCCGGAGCAGCGCTTCGCCGAGCCCCGCGAGTTCCTGCCAGGACAGCGCCGGCAGCGTCGCGGTGGTGTGGCGCTGGTGCAGCGCAAGCTCCGTCAGCCTCGCGGTGTCGGCTTCCAGCGTGGCGGCGAGTCCGCGGAAAGTCCTGCACACCAGCGTGATCAGCGCGAGCGCGGCGGCGACGGCGCCGAGCACCAGAGCCGTCAGCCCGAGCGAGGGTCGCAGCGACAGCCGTGTCGCCGGCTCGAAGCCGGCGTAGAGCGGCCGGATGTCCGTCGCCGCGCGGTAGGCGGGTTGCGCCCGCTCGGCCGTGCCGTCCGTGCGCAGCACCGGCAGGTAGTAGCCGTCGGCGCCCTGCGACCACAGCGAGAACTCGCCGGCGTCGTGCGCCAGCGGCAGGTGCTCGCGCACCACCGTCGCGAGGTCGGCGCGCGCGAGCAGCACGCCGGCGGACGTGCCTCCCGGTCCCGCGAGGGGCGCCGCCGCGATCAGTACCCAGTTGCCGCCGTCGCGGTAGGCTTCCGCGCCGGGCCGCTCGCCGTCGAAGGCGCGGCCGGCAAGGCGGATCTCGATGTTGTTGCGCAGGGCCTGCGCGCGGAAGGCGGGATCGGCGATGCCCAGCGGCCCGAGCGGGATCAGTTCCACGGACTGCACGCCGGGGAATGCGCTGCGTGGCGCGGCGCCCGGCGCGGCGGCGGTGCCGGATGCCGCCGCGTCGCGCGCGAGTTCCTGCGTGTGCGCCGCCAGCAGCCGGCCGTAGGTCGAGAGCGCCAGCGCCGCCTGGCGCGCCGTGGCCTCGGCCCGCTCGGCGCGGGCGAGCTGTTCCATGGCCCAGCCGAGGGCCACGGCGCCCGCGAGCAGCAGCGCGGAGACGATCGCGAGCGCCTGGACGATCAGCCGCCTCGCGGGCACGAGCCCGGCGCGTCGACCGGCGGGTGTCACGGGGCCGCGCCCGTCGCCGCCCTGCTCTCGCGGTAGCGGGCGCCGATCGCGGCGATCAGCGCGCGCGCGATCTGCGCCTTGGTGCCGCGCGGCAGCTCGGTCGTATCGGTGGCCGAGATCAGGCAGACCTCGTTGAACTCGCTGTTGAAGCCGATGTCGCCGCGCGCGACGTCGTTGGCGACGATCAGGTCGAGGCGTTTCGCGGCGAGCTTGCCGCGCGCGTAGGCGACGACGTCGGTGGTTTCGGCCGCGAAGCCGACCGTGAACGGCCGCGCCGCCAGCGCTGCGACATCGGCCACGATGTCGGGGTTGCGCACCAGCCGGACTTCCATGCGGTCGGCCGACTTCTTGATCTTCTGCGCGGCGCAGTGTTCGGGGCGGTAATCTGCGACGGCGGCGCAGGCGATGAAGATGTCGCACTGCGCGGCGCGGCTCATCACCGCCTCGTGCATCTCGAGCGCGCTGGACACGTCGATCCGCGCCACGCGGGCCGGCGTGGCGAGGTGCACCGGCCCGCTGACCAGCGTCACGGCGGCGCCGGCTTCGGCAGCGGCCCCGGCGATCGCGAAGCCCATCTTGCCGGAGCTGTGGTTGCTGATATAGCGCACCGGATCGAGCGCCTCGCGCGTCGGGCCGGCCGTGACCATGACGCGCACGCCGTCGAGCGCACCGGGCGCGAAGCGGTCCGCGACGGCGCCTAGCAGTTCGGCGGGCTCGAGCATGCGTCCTGGCCCGGTGTCGCCACAGGCCTGCGCGCCGCTGCCCGGGCCGACCAGGCCCACGTCGCGTTCCGCGAGCAGCCTGCAGTTGTGCTGCGTGGCCGGGTCGCGCCACATGGCCTGGTTCATGGCCGGCGCGACCAGCACCGGGGCGTCTGTCGCCAGGCACAGCGTCGCGAGGAGGTCGTCGGCCAGTCCGTGGGCGAGGCGCGCGATGAAGTCCGCGCTGGCCGGGGCCACGAGCACCAGGTCGGCCCAGCGCGCGAGCTCGATGTGCCCCATCGCGGCCTCGGCCGTCTCGTCGAGCAGCTCGCGGTGCACCGGGTTGCCCGACAGGGCCTGCATCGTCAGCGGGGTGATGAATTCGCAGGCGGCGCGGGTCATCACGACGCGCACTGCGGCACCCGCGTCACGCAGGCGCCGGACCAGCTCGGCGGACTTGTAGGCGGCGATGCCGCCTGTCACGCCCAGCAGTATCTGCCTGTTCTCGAGTGTCGCCATGGGCCGGAATGGTCTGGATGGGATGGGAACGCGCTGCCGTGCCGCAGGCGGTTCAGCTTCGCTCGGCATTCTAGTATAGTCCGGCAGGACTCATACGCCGCGCGGACAGGGAGGTTCGCGATGACCATCAAGAGCTGGCCCGCCGCCGAGCGGCCGCGCGAGCGCCTGCTCGGCCGCGGAGCAAACACCCTTTCCGATGCCGAACTGCTCGCGATACTGCTGCGCACGGGCCTGCCGGGCCGCAGCGCGGTGGATCGCGCGCGCGAGCTGCTGGGCGCCTTCGGCGACCTGCGCCAGCTGCTGGACGCCGAACCCGCGGCGTTCTGCGCCACGCCCGGGCTCGGCGAGGCGACCTACGCCCACCTGCAGGCGGCGCTGGAACTGGCGCGGCGTTACCTGCTCGGGCGCATCAGCCGCGGCCGGGCGCTGGCCTCGCCGGACGAGGTGAGGCAGTTCCTGCAGCTGAAGCTGCGCTGCCTGCCGCACGAGGTATTCGCCTGCCTGTTCCTCGACAACCAGCACACCGTCATCAGCTACGAGGAGCTGTTCCGCGGGACCATCGACGGCGCCAGCGTCTACCCGCGCGAGATCGTCAAGCGCTCGCTGGCGCTGAACGCGGCCGCGGTGATCTTCGCCCACAACCACCCCTCCGGCGTCGCCGAGCCCTCGCAGGCGGACCAGCGCCTGACCCAGCGCCTGAAGAGCGCGCTCGGCACGGTCGACATCCGGGTGCTCGACCACTTCGTGGTGGGCGATGCCGAGGCGCTGTCCTTCGCCGAGCGCGGGCTGCTGTGAGGGCAAAAATTCCCAATCGTGCGCGTCGCCTTGTGCGACCAGGGACCTTCTGATATAAAGGCGCGCTCTTTTCGGCGGGCGTCCGTGACGGACGCGTGCATCGAGCCATAGTTTGCGAGAGGCTTATCCCATGTCCAAGGTGTGTCAGGTGACCGGCAAGCGTCCGGTAGTAGGGAACAACGTATCCCATGCCAACAACAAGACGAAGCGCCGCTTCGAGCCCAACCTGCACAAGCACCGGTTCTGGGTCGAGGCCGAGAAGCGCTTCGTGACCCTGCGCGTGTCCGCGAAGGCCATGCGCATCATCGACAAGCAGGGCATCGACAGCGTGATCGCGGACATGCGCGCTCGCGGCGAGCGGGTCTGAAGGAAACCAAGGAGTAATTGCAGCCATGCGTGACAAGATCAAACTGGTTTCGAGCGCCGGTACCGGTCACTTCTACACGACCGACAAGAACAAGCGCACGACCCCCGACAAGCTCGAGTTCAAGAAGTACGACCCCGTCGTGCGCAAGCACGTGGCGTACAAGGAAGCCAAGATCAAGTGAGTGCC
>CAYXJM010000055.1:0-10642 GCA_964465455.1 uncultured Klebsiella sp. | reverse complement strand
GCTCGGCGTCGGCGGCGCGCAGGTCCCAGATCGCGACCGGCCGGCCGACGGCCGCCAGGGCCTCGGCGGATGCGAGCCCGATGCCCGACGCGCCGCCGGTCACGATCACGCCGCTCAGCGGCGAATGGGAGGGTACGGGGTTCACGGTGCGGTCTCCGGTGGGGGATGGACGAAGGCGCGCAGCATCGCCGCAGCGGGGTGTCCGGGTCAACGGATGCGGCGCCGCGGGCGGGTGTCGCGTCGCGCCGCGCTGGGTTAACGTGTCCGCAGGCAGATTACGGGACGAGGCATGGGATTCATCGATCGCAACGGCAAGGCACTGCAGCGCCGCGTCGGGGACTGGGTGGACCGGGGACTGGACCGACAGGTGCGGCTTGCCGTGACCGGCCTGTCGCGCAGCGGCAAGACCGCCTTCATCACGGCGCTGGTGAACCAGCTCGAGCACGCCGGCGACGATGCGCGGCTGCCGCTGTGGGGTGCGGCGCGCGGCGGCAGGCTGCTCGGCGTGCGCCGCGTGGCGCAGCTGAACGCGCACATCCCCTCGTTCGCCTACGAGCGCGGGCTCGAGCGGCTGTTCGGCGAGCCCCCGGCCTGGCCCGAGCCCACGCGCGGCGTGGCCGAGATCCGCCTCGAGATCCGCTACCGGCCCACCGGCGCGCTGCGACGTCGGCTCTCCGATACGGCGACGCTCTACCTCGACATCGTCGATTACCCGGGCGAGTGGCTGCTCGACCTGCCGCTGCTCGATCTCGACTACCGGCAGTGGAGCGCGCAGGTGCTGGAGTCGCTGCGCGATCCCGGTCTGCGCGAACTGGCCGCGCCGTGGCTCGCGCACCCGCTGCGCGCGGAGCAACCCTTCGACGAGCGCATCGCCGCGGAACTGGCCGCGGCGTACACCGCGTTCCTGCACGCCTGCAAGGAACGCCTCGGGCTCAGCCTGATCCAGCCCGGGCGCTTCGTGCTTCCCGGCGAGTACGCCGGCGCGCCGATGCTGCAGTTCGTTCCCTGGGCATGGAACGAGCCGGCGTCCGAGGCGGCGCAGGGCAGCATGTACGCGACGCTGGCGCATCGCTACGAGGAGTACAAGCGGCACCTGGTGCGCGGCTTCTACAAGGAGCACTTCTCGGGCTTCGACCGCCAGATCGTGCTGGTCGACTGCCTGCAGGCGCTGAACGCCGGCCCCGGCGGTTTCGAGGACATGCGCCTCGCCATCGCGCGGATCATGCAGAGCTTTTCCTACGGCAGGAGCAACTGGTGGCGCCGGCTGTTCCTGCCGCGCATAGACCGGCTGCTCTTCGTGGCGAGCAAGGCCGATCACGTGACGCCGGACCAGCACTACAACCTGGTGTCGCTGCTGCAGCACATCGTGCAGGGCGCGCGCGGCCAGGCGCGCTTCGAGGGCGTCACCACCGACTGCCTGGCGATCGCGGCGGTGCGCGCGACCGAGGCGGGCGTGGGGCGGCACGGCGGCGCGGAGTTGCCGGGCATCCGCGGACACGGCATCGACGGCGAGCCGCTGTTCGTCGCACCGGGGCGCGTGCCGCCGGCGCCGCCGGATGAGGCCTGGTGGCGCGGCCGCGAAGGCGCCTTCGACGCGTTCCGGCCACTGCCGATGGCGCGCGGTCGCGCGATGCCGCACATTCGCCTCGATGCCGCGCTGGAATTCCTGCTCGGCGACAAGATGGCGTGAGGGGAGGAGGCCGGAAGCGATGACGCAGTCGGACAAGCGGCTGGTGCTGGAAGAGATCGACACGCCCCGGCCGGCGCAGGCGACGGCGCAACCCGTCGCGCGCGTCGAGCTCGATGCCGGCAGCTTCGTCGAGGCCGGTGACAACGACGCGTCCGCGTCGGGCCACGCCGGCGCCGGCCGCGCGCGACGGCCGCGTCGGCTGCTCGCCGCGGCGCTGGCCGCAACCGGCGTCCTCGCGCTGTTGCAGACCGGCGTGATGCTCGTCGAGCAGGCGCGCGAGTCGCCTCTGCTCGGCGGTGCGTGGCTGGTCGTCGGAGGCGCGGTGCTGGCGGCCGCGGGCGCCGCGGTGCTGCGCGAATGGGGGCGACTGCGCCGGGTCAGGCAGCGTCGCGATGCGCGCTCGCAGGCAGAGGAGATGCTGGCGCGCGACGGGGTGGGCCAGGCAGCGGAGTTCTGCGCGGCGCTGGCGCGCCAGGGCGGCGTGGCGGACTCGCCGGCCTATGCGCGCTGGTCGGAAGCGCTGGAGCAGACCCACAACAACCGCGAAGTGCTGGCGCTCTACAGCCGCTTCGTGCTCGTCGAGGCCGACCGGCGCGCGATGGCGAGCGTGGTGAAGCGCTCGGGCGATACGGCGGTTGCCGTCGCGCTCAGTCCGTTGGCGGCGCTCGACATGCTGCTGATGCTGTGGCGGAACCTGCGCATGTTCGAGGAGATCACCGCGGCCTACGGCGTGGATACCGGTTACTGGGGGCGCATCGCGCTGCTGCGCGACCTGCTGCGCAACATCGCGCTGGCCGGCGCCGCCGAGGTTGTGGCCGAGCTCGGCATGGACATGCTCGGCGCCGGCGTCACGGCGCGCATCTCGACGCGCGCGGCGCAGGGGCTGGGCGCCGGCCTGCTGACGGCCCGGCTGGGTCTGCGCGCGATGGATGCCTGCCGGCCGATTCCCTGGACACAGCAGGAGCGGCCGCGTCTCGCCGACGTGCGCAGCGCGCTGCTGGACGTGGTCTCCGAGTCCGTGCGCTCTTCCTGAATGCCGCGCCGCGCGCCGGCGCAGTCTGCATTCCATCGCGGCGCTGCGGCGCGTCGTCGCAAGCTGCGAGTGCGTGATCCTCGATGCGCCTATAAAGGCCCTGCGGCCCGCGATGGCGCGTGTCGCACACGGCACGGCGGCACACGCCTGCCTCAACAGGGTCAATGGTGCGCATGCACCGCAGGAGAACGAAGATGAAGAGGTTCAGCCTGGCCAATTCGCTGTCGACGATAGGACTCCTGGTCTCCGTGATCACGACGGGAGCACAGGCCGAGGAGCGCGCGGCCGAGCGCGCAGCGGCGCGCGACCTGCGCGCCGTGAACGTGCGTTACGCCGGATCCGGACTCGCGAGCGCCGAGGGCGTGCAGGCGCTTTACGCGAGACTGGAGCGCGCCTCGCGCCAGGCCTGCCGCCGCTTCGACGGGCGCGACCTGCAGGCGCGCACCGACGCGCGTGCCTGCCGCAGCGCGGCCCTGGACGCCGCGGTGGCCGAGGTGCAGAGCGTTGGCCTGAGCGCGCTGCATCGCGAGCGCAGCAGCGCCCGGGGCGACGGTGCGCTGATGGCGGCGGCGTCGGGCGCGCACGAGGCGCCGTGACGCGGCGGCGCGCGGCCGGCGAGGGCCCGCGCTACCCCCCGGCGCCAGCGGTGTCGTCGGGATCGCGCAGCTGCTCGCGCAGGTCGCGCACCTTCACTTCCAGTTCTTCCGCGTCGCCGTAGTCGAGGAAGCGCGCATAGCGCGGATGCGCGCCGAGCACGCGCCGCGCGTGCTTGATCGGGCACCAGTACTGCTCCGTGCGCGAGGCGATCTCGCGGGCGTAGCCGATGAGGCCGTTCACGTAGCCGCAATAGACGCAGTTCAGTTTCTGCAATGCGTTCAGGTATTCGAGCCGGTGGCGGTCGATCACGATGTAGTCGGAGCGCGCGACGCGCGGTATGCGGTACAGGCGAAAGCACGCTGCCTGGTAGATCGTGAGGCCGAGGTCGAGCAATCCGAACGGCACGATCAGCGCGTAGATCACCGGGGCCGACAGCGCGTTGCGCCACGTGCTCTGCGCGAGCCAGTGCAGCAGGCTGGTGCGCAGCTCGCGGTGCGCGGCGCGCACGTCCGCGGCGAACTCGATGCGCCGTCCCTCGATGCGGTAGCTGAGCTCCGCCTCGTGCTCGTGCACGCGCTCGCGCAATTCCGCTTCGAGCGCGGCGATCTGCGCCACGATGCGGCGTATGTCTTCGTGCATGGGGGATACCGGCGGCTCGACAAGTGGTGCGGGCAGCGTATCCTTCGCCGCTGGCGGAGCGCAATGGCCGTGCCGGTGGCAAGCGGCCCGCGCAGTCGCTTCGTGAGGCGCGGCGCGAGCTTCGCGCCGCCGGCAGCAATACCGCGTGCAGGAGGACGACCATGGAGCACCGGGTACGAACCGTCGCCGCGGGCTTTGCCTTTCCCGAAGGGCCACGCTGGCATCAAGGCAGCCTGTGGTTCGCGGATCACCACGACGGCGTGGTGCGCCGCATCGCCCCCGACGGTGCGTTGCTCGAGCAGTTCGCGGTGCCGGGGACACCCTCCGGCCTCGGCTGGCTCCCCGGGGGGGACATGCTGATCGTGTCGATGCACGAGCGGCGGCTCTATCGCCGGCATGGCACCGCGTTGCGCGTGCACGCGGAACTTTCGCCGGTACACCCGCATCAGAGTAACGACATGGTGGTCGACGGCGCAGGCAACGCGTACGTGGGCAATGTCGGTTTCGATTACTTCGCCGGCGAGGCGGTGCGCGCCACCACGATCGCGCGCGTCGATGCGCTCGGACGCGTCGAGGCGGTGGCGGACGGCCTGATGTGTCCCAACGGCACGGTGATCACGCCGGACGGCGGCACGCTGATCGTCGCCGAGACCCTGGCCGAGCGGCTCACCGCGTACGCGATCGATGCCGCGGGCCACCTGCGGGAACGACGCGTGTTCGCCGACCTGCGGGGAGCCGGGGCGCCCGACGGCATCTGTCTCGATTCCGGGGGCGGGGTGTGGGCGGCGCTCCCGCACGCGCAGGCGGTAGTGCGGGTATGCGCGGGCGGCGAGATCACGGACCGGGTGTGCATCGCGGGAGCGAATCCCTATGCCTGCGTGCTCGGGGGAGCGGAGCGGCGCGATCTCTACGTGTGCTGCGCGCCGCACCACGATCCCGCGTACACGCTGGCGCAGCGCGGCGGGCGGATCGACGTGACGTGCGTCGCCGTGCCGGGGGCGGGCTGGCCCTGAACATCGCGCCATCACAGGAGATGCGGGCATGAAGCGGCGGGAGCTGGTGCGGGGATTTTGGCAGGCGGCCGGAGCGCTGGCATTGTGCTCCGGCGGCGCGACGGCGCAGGCGCTCGAGCGGCTGCGCAAGACGCGGGCCGAGTGGAAGGCCCTGCTGCCCGCGCCGGCTTTCGCGGTGCTGTTCGACGAGGCCACCGAGCCTGCCGGCAGCAGCCCGCTGAACGCCGAGAAGCGCAGGGGGACTTTCCTCTGCGCGGCCTGCTTCCTGCCGCTGTTCGACAGCGCCCACAAGTACGAAAGCGGCACCGGCTGGCCGAGCTTCTTCGACGCGCTGCCCGGTGCGCTCGGCACGAAGCGCGACTTCAGGCTGATCCTGCCGCGCACCGAATACCACTGCGCGCGCTGCGGCGGGCACCAGGGCCATGTCTTCGACGACGGGCCGCCGCCCACGGGCTTGCGTTACTGCAACAACGG
Source organism: uncultured Klebsiella sp. (assembly GCA_964465455.1). Classification (GTDB taxonomy): domain Bacteria; phylum Pseudomonadota; class Gammaproteobacteria; order Pseudomonadales; family UBA5518; genus UBA5518. Next base: position 5,196 of record CAYXJM010000055.1, on the reverse strand, counting down.
CGTCGCGCTGCAGTTCGTGCCGGCGGGCGAGGCGCTCCCGGAGCTGCGCACATGAAGCGCGCGCGAGGCACGGGTTTGCTGGGTGCGCTGTTGCTGGCGGCGGCGATGCACGGCGCCGCGGCGCCGGCCGAGGAGGCGAGCGCGGTATTCGCGGGCGGCTGCTTCTGGTGCCTCGAGGCGGATTTCGAGAAGCTGCCGGGCGTGCTCGACGTGCAGTCGGGCTACACCGGCGGCCACGTGCCGGATCCCGGCTATGAGCAGGTCAGCGCGGGCGGCACGGGCCACGCCGAGGCGGTGCGCGTGCGCTACGACCCGGCGCGCGTGAGCTACGTCCAGCTGCTCGATTACTTCTGGAAGCACATCGACCCGACGGTGAAGGACCGCCAGTTCTGCGACGTCGGCAACCAGTATCGCAGCGCGATCTTCCCCGCCACCGACGACGAGCGGCGGGCCGCGCAGGCGAGCCGCGATGCGCTGGTCGCCTCGGGTCGCTTCGCGCAGGTTTTCACCACCATCGAGCCGGCTGCCGCTTTCTACCCGGCAGAGGACTACCACCAAGACTACTACCGCAAGAACCCGCTGCGCTACGCGTACTACCGCCACAGCTGCGGCAGGGACGCGCGGGTCGAGGAGCTCTGGGGCGCGGCGCACTGAGACACGGCGCGCGCTGTACACGGGAGCTGTATATAGATACAGTATCCGGGTGTGATCCACCTCCCCGGAGGCGCCGCCGATGCAGACCCGTCCCACGCCGCTGAAGGGCCGCGCGGCCCTGGCCAATCCCGCGGGCCGCTTCGAGCGGCAGCTGCGCGAGCGCTGCGACGACGGCTGGGCGCACGAGGCCGACGAGCCGCCGCGCGTCGCGCAGGAAGTGCTGCCCGAGCAGGCGCGGACGATCATCGCGCGCAACAGTTCGCCCGACGTGCCGTTCAGCCAGTCGGTGAACCCGTACCGGGGTTGCGAGCACGGCTGCATCTACTGCTACGCGCGCCCCAGCCACGCCTACATCGACCTGTCGCCGGGGCTCGATTTCGAGCGTCGCCTGCGTTTCAAGGCCAACGCCGCCGACGTGCTGGCGCGCGAGCTGGCAAATCCGCGCTACGTGTGCGAGCCGATCACGCTGGGCGCCAACACCGACCCCTACCAGCCGGTGGAGGCCGGGCTCGGCCTCACGCGGCGCATCCTCGAGGTTTGCGAGCGCCACGCGCAGCCGGTCACGATCATCACCAAGTCCGCGCTGGTGCTGCGCGACTGCGACATCCTGGCGCGCATGGCCGCGCGCGGCCTGTGCCAGGTGATGGTGAGCGTGACCACGCTGGACGATGCGCTGAAGCGGCGGCTCGAGCCGCGCACCGCCTCGGGCGCGGCACGGCTGCGCGCCGTGCGGACGCTCGCCGAGGCGGGCGTGCCGGTGGGGGTGCTGGTGGCGCCCGTGATCCCGATGATCAACGACGCCGAGATCGAGGCGATACTCGCGGCGAGCGCCGCGGCCGGTGCGCGCAAGGCCGCGTGGATCCTGCTGCGCCTGCCGTGGGAGGTGCGCGAGCTGTTCCGCGAGTGGCTGGAGTGCCATTACCCCGAGCGCGCCGGGCACGTGATGAGCCTGGTCCGCCAGAGCCGGGAGGGGCGCGAGAACGACCCGCGCTTCGGCTCGCGCATGCGCGGCTCGGGTCCCTACGCGGACCTGATCGCGCGTCGCTTCGAGGTCGCGGCGCGCCGATGCGGCCTCGGCGGCGAGGACTGGCCCGCGCTCGACTGCACGCAGTTCCGGGGCGCGCCCGCGCCCGCGCGCCAGCTTCAGCTCTGGTGAGGCATTGCGTTATGCTCGACGCCGGACTGAGCTGCAACAACACCGACAATGAAACTCAGTATCCGTTCGATCGCGCTGCTGACGATCCTGGTGCCGATGCTGCTGCCGGCGCTCGGCCTGAGCGCGTGGCTCACCAGCCTGCGCGTGAACGATGCGCGCGCCGAACTGGAGTCGCGCGGCGAGCGCGAACTGCGCTACCTGGCCGATGCGAGCGAACTCGCGCTGCTGGTGGCCGACAGCGAGACGCTGCAGCGGCTGGCAGCGAGCAACCTGAAAGGCGCCGGCGCGGTCGTGGCCACGCTGTTCCTCGATGCCGAGGGCGTCGTGCTGGCCGCGGCCGGGGAGCCGCGGGAAGTGGACATGGCGCGCCGGTGCTGGCGCGACATCGGCCGCTGCGCCGGTAGCGAGCAGCGCTACCTGTTCCAGCGTGAAGTGCGCCCCAGCATGCGCGGGCGCCGGGACGAGTCCGGCGCGTTCAGCGCGGCGAGCGCCGCGGACGCCACCCCCGAGCTGATCGGCCGCGTGCTGCTCTCCTTCGATCCGCTCGGCCTGGCGGCCATACAGCGGGCGATGCTGCTGAACAGCGCCGTCATCACGCTCGGCGCGGTGCTGGTCGCGTGGGGTCTCGCGCACGTCGTCTCGCGCCGCCTCACCGTGCCGATGCACCGGCTGTCGCTGGTGGTGGCACGCATCCGCAGCGGCGATCTCGGCGCGCGCACGCAGCCCACCGGCAGCGGCGAGATGCGCGAGCTCGAGGATGGCGTGAACGCGATGGCCGACTGGGTGGAGGCGGCGACCGCGGAGCAGAACCGGCGGGTCGACGAGGCGACCGCCGAGCTGTCGCGCACGCTGATCGAGCGCGAGCAGCGCAACCGCGAGCTCGACCGCGCACTGGAGCGCGCCGAGGCGGCCGGGCGCGCCAAGAACATGTTTCTCGCGCGCATGAGCCACGAGCTGCGCACGCCGCTCACGACGGTGACGGGTTTCGCGCGCATGATGCGCCAGGCCGAGAGCCCGGAGCAGCGCGCCGAGCTGTACCGTCACGTGGAGCAGGGTTCGCGCACGCTGCAGGCGATCGTCGACGACATCCTGATCTTCGTGAAGCTGGAGAACGACTCGTTGCGTCTCGAGCAGCGCGAGTTCGATCTCGAGTCCTGCATCGAGGACACCGTGATGATGCAGGCGCCGGCCGCGCACGCGAAGGCGCTCGCGCTGGTCTGCCACGTGGAGCCCGGGCTGCCGCAGCGCGTGATCGGCGATTCGCTGCGCATCGCGCAGGTCATCGGCAATCTCCTCAGCAACGCGATCAAGTTCACCGAGGTCGGACACGTGACGGTGCGGGCGAGCGCCGATGTCGCCGCGCAGGGTGGCGCGCGCGTGCTGATCGAGGTGAGCGATACCGGCATCGGCATCGAGCCGGGCAAGATCGAGTGGCTGTTCAGCCCGTTCGCGCAGGCCGACGAGAGCATGACGCGGCGCTTCGGCGGCAGCGGCCTGGGGCTGTCGATCAGCCAGGGGCTGGCGCGTGCGCTCGGCGGACAGATCACCCTCGACAGCACGTCCGGCGTGGGCACCACCGCGTGCCTGGAACTGCCGCTGGAGCTGGCCGCTCCGGGGGCCGCGGAGAGCGAGGAGACACCGGCGCCGGCGCAGCTGCGCGTCGCGTTGCTTTGCCGCAGCGACAGCCCTCACGTGCCGGTGCTGAGCGACTATCTCGGCAGCCGTTTCGAGCTGGCGGGCGTGCATGACGTGCGCATGATTCCGCTCACGGCCGATGCGTTCGGCACGGTCGACCTGCTGCTCGCGCTGGAGGACACCGGAGAGCCTTGCTGCGAGCCCTGGCTCGGAGGGGCCACGCCGGCGCTGCGCCTGCGTCCGATCGAGATGATCACGAACCCGGCGCAGCGCTACCTGGCCGACCTGCTGCCGTTGCCGGTGCGGCGACGCCACCTGCTCGCGGCCTGCGCGCGCCGCGCCGGCGGGCCGGCCCGGATCGCCGAGGGCTATCCCGATGCGGACGCCTCCGGCGAGCCCAGCCTCGGCTTGCACTGCCTGATCGTCGAGGACAACGAGCTCAACCGGCACATGATCGCCATGCGGCTGCGCGATTTCGGCGTGACGGTGAGCGAGGCCGGCGGGGGTGCCGAGGCGCTGCGTCTGCTCGGCACCGCAGCACCCGACCTCGTGCTGCTCGACGTCCACATGCCCGGCATGGACGGCGTCACGCTGGCGCGCCACCTGCGGCAGCGCCACCCCGGCCTGCCCGTCTACGCGCTCACCGCGAACGTGATCGGCAGCGAGGAGGCCGCGCTGGCGGCGGCGGGCGTGCGCGAGGTGCTGTACAAGCCGATCGACGAGGCGAAGCTGCTCGGCGTGCTGCGCCGCCACGCCCGCCGCGACGACGCGTGGGACTTCGCGTTGCGCAGCGGCATCACGCGCGAGGAGGTCGCGGGGGAATTGCGGCGCCTGCTGCACGCGGTCGAGGGCTGCGTCGCCGGGGCCGACTGGGCCGCCGGCGCGGAGGCGGCGCACCAGCTGCTCGGGGTCGCGCGCATGTTCACGCGCGGCGCGCTGGCCGAGCACTGCCTCGCGCTCGAAACGGCGCTGCGCGACGGTGGCGGCGATGCCGCGCGCAGCGCCCTGCAGCGGCTGGCGTCCGTGCTCGGAGCGCCGGTGCTTGAGCCCAGCGGCGCGTCGGGCTAGCGTACGCCTCGGGCCGCAGCGGTGATGCGCGGTCATGTCGCGGGGAGATCGAGATGAATCACGGTCGCGTGCCGGTGTCGTGCGGGATCCTGCTCGCGGCGTTGCTCGGATGCAGCGACGGGCCGCCGCTGACCGCGCCAGCGCCGGGAGCCGGGGCGGGCGGCGCCCGGCCTGACGCATTGGCGGGGCCGGCGGTGACCGCCGTCGACGGCGCGCGCATCGGCGGGGCCGACCGCGAGCCGCACAACTGGCTGAGCCACGGGCGCACGTACTCCGAGCAGCGCTTCAGTCCGCTCGATCGCATCGACACCGCAAACGTCGGCCGGCTCGGGCTCGCGTGGTCCTTCGACTTCCCCACCGACCGCGGGATGGAAGCCACGCCGATCGTGGTCGACGGGCGCATGTACGTGAGCAGCACCTGGAGCATGGTCTACGCCTTCGACGCGAAGACCGGCGCGCCGCTGTGGCACCACGATCCGCAGGTGCCGCGCGCGTGGGCGGTGCACCTGTGCTGCGACGCGGTCAACCGCGGCGTGGCGGTGTGGGACGGCAAGGTCTTCGTCGGTACGCTCGATGGCCGGCTGCAGGCGCTGGACGCGGCCGACGGCAAGCTGCTGTGGTCGGTGCAGACCACGCCCACCGACAAGCCCTACTCGATCACCGGCGCGCCGCGCGTCGTGAAG
>CAYXJM010000054.1:0-10733 GCA_964465455.1 uncultured Klebsiella sp. | reverse complement strand
CGACGTAGTCGTTGACCTGCACGATCTTCACCTCGATGCCGTACTTGTCGGCCCATTTGTTCATGATCCCGGAGTCCGCGGCGTATTTCCACGGCATCCAGCCGGCGTAGATGGTCCACGCCAGCGCGAACTGCTTCTTCTCGGCGGCGCCGGCCTCGGCGGCGCCCAGCACGGCGGCGGCCGCGAGCAGCGCGGCGCCGATCTGGTTGCGGATGGTCTTCCTCATGGGTAGCACTCCTGTCTGTGGCAAAAAAGGTCGGGGCGATAAACGGCGCGGGCGCGCTCAGAACATCTTCAGGTAACGCCTCGTCTCCCACTCGGAGACGTGGTTGTGGTAGCTGCGCCACTCGGCGCGCTTGAACTGCACGTAGGTGTCGAACATGCGCTCGCCGAACACCTCGCGCGCGAGCGGGTCGGCGGCGAAGGCCTCGATGGCCTCGTCGAGGCTCTGCGGCAGGAACTGGATGTTGCGCGCGGCGATCTCGGCGTCGGAGTAGTTGTACATGTTCTCGCGGTGCGGCAGCCCCGGGTCGAGCCCTTCGCGGATGCCCTCGAGCCCGGCCGCGAGGATCAGCGCCGCGCCGAGGTAGGGGTTGCAGCTGATGTCGGCCGCGCGGCACTCGATGCGCGAGCCGCAGGCCGGGACGCGGATCATGTTGGTGCGGTTGTTGTTGCCGTAGCAGCAGAACACCGGCGCCCACGTGGAACCGGACATCGAGCCCTGGCGCACCAGGCGCTTGTAGCTGTTCACGGTCGGGGCGATCACCGCGCTGATCGCGCGCGCGTGGCGCAGCACGCCGGCCGTGAACTGGTAGGCGAGCTTCGAGATGCCCACGTCGTGCACGTCGTCGCCGGCCGGCGCGAACAGGTTGCGCCCGGTCTCGCGGTCGGCCAGCGACATGTTGAAGTGCGCGCCGCTGCCGGTGCGGTCGGCGAAGGGCTTCGGCATGAAGCTCGCGAAGGCGCCGTGCTTGCGCGCGATCTCGTTGGCCATCATGCGGAAGAACACCAGGCGGTCCGACATCGTCAGCGCGTCGGCGTAGGTGAAGTCGGTCTCGAACTGCCCGATCGCGTCCTCGTGGTCGAAGGAGTAGACGTCCCAGCCGAGCGTGTTCATCGCGCTGACCAGCTCGTCGACGATGTGCAGGTTGTCCATCAGCGCGCACGGGTCGTAGCAGGGCTTGCCGAGGTTGTCGCGGTCGCTGAGCGGCCCGAAGCCGCCGCCCGGCAGGTCGCGGAACAGGAAGAACTCGGTCTCGATGCCGAGGTTGAAGGTGTAGCCGAGCTTCGCGGCGGCCTCGGTCTGGCGCTTGAGGATCACGCGCGAGCAGGCCTCGAAGGGCTTGCCGTCGAGGTGGAGATCGCTCGCGAACCACACGAGTTCGGGGTTCCACGGACACTGCGTCGCGCTCGCGGGGTCCGGCATCGCCGCGACCTCGTTGTCGCTGATGTCCTGCGGCACGCCGTCGAGCGCGGCGCCGGTGTAGAGCTCGGAGCCGCCGAGCATGTTGCCGAGGTGGCTGAGCGGGACCAGCTTGCCCTTGATGCGGCCGTGGATGTCGACGTAGCTCGCCATCGCGTAGCGCGCGCCGGCCTTCTCGAGGCGGGCGGCGAGGGCGTGGTCGGTGTGGGTTGCGGACATGGTGCTTCTCTCCGTGACGGGTGGTTCGCGCGGCGGCGCCGCTGGCACGGATGTTTCATTCAACATACATGCCAGCGTGTATGTAAAACGCGTGGCGGCGGCACGGGAGCCATGCGGACAGGCGGAGAAAATGCCGATGGAACAATGGATTGAAGGGGAATTTCCGCTCGGCGACCTGCCGCTGCAGTGCGGCGCGACGCTGCGCGATGCGCGCATCCGCTACCTGCGGCGCGGCGCGGCGAATGCACCGAAAGACAACATCGTGCTGCTGCCGACGTACTACGGTGGTGCAATGGCGGGCAACCGCGCGCTCGGCGAAGGCGACAGCCCGCTCGCCGACCCGCGCTGGTGCCTCGTGATCCCGGCGATGCTGGGCGCGGGCGAATCGAGCTCGCCGTCGAACGCGCATCCGGCGCAGCGCGGCGCGCGCTTCCCGCCGCTCGCACTCGCCGACCAGGTGCAGGCGCAGGCGCGCCTCGTGGAGGCGCTGTTCGGCGAGGTACGGCTTGCGCTGGTGGGCGGCTGGTCACTCGGCGGGATGCAGGCCCTGCAGTGGGGCTGCCTGTTCCCGGAGCGCGTGCGCCGCGTCGCGGCGTGGTGCTCGGCGGCGCGCTGCCATCCGCACAACCTCCTGTTCCTGCGCGGCCTCGAGGCGGCGCTGCTGGCCGACCCGCTCGCCGCGGGCGACGGCAAACCCGTCGCGGGGCTGCGCGCCTTCGGACGCGTCTACGCGAGCCGCGCCTACGGGCCGCGCTTCGTGAGCGGGGGCCACCACCGCGCGCTCGGCTTCGCCGACATCGACGCGCTGCTCCGCTGGTGGGAGGACGATCACCTCGCGATGGACCACCACGACCTGCTCGCGGTGCTGCGCATGTGGGCCGGGGCCGACGTCGCGGCGAACCCGCGCTTCGGCGGCGATCACGATGCCGCGCTCGCGGCGATCCGCGCCCCGGCGCTGGTCATGCCCTGCGCCACCGACCAGTACTTCCTGGTGCACGAGGCCGCGGCCGAGGCCGCGCGCATGCCGCGCGCGGAGTTCCGCGTGATGCAGAGCGAGTGGGGACACTGCGCCGGGGGGCCGGGGCGCGAGCCCGCGGCGATGGCGCAGCTCTGGCAGGCCCTGGGTGACCTGATGGCGCGCTGAGGCGGGCTGCCGCAGCGCGCGCGTTTCAGCGCTGGATGCTCACGTCCACGCGGCTCAGCGTGCCGTTGAACCGGCCCCCGTCGCGGTACGCGGCGGTCACCGGCGTGTCGGCGTCGAAGCCGATGTCCAGCGTGTCGGTCATCTCGGGCAGCTTGGAGATGGTGCGCGCGATCCGCCCGTGCCCGATCTCGCGCCCGTCGACGCGGATGCGCATCTCGCCGCCGGCGTTGACGCCGCCGTCGGAGACGAACTGGTACTCGAGCACCGCCCTGCCGCCGGGCAGCTTGCCGCCGGCCGCCACGCGCGACTGGTCGCCGTCGAGCTGCGACGCCGCCATCAGCGCCACCGGGCGGCCGTCCTCGACGAAGAAGCTCCAGCCGCCGAACTTGCTGCCGAGCGCCAGCACCACGCCCGAGGCGTCGGCGCCCGCCTCGATCTCGGCCCTGATCGTGAAGGAGCGGTTCAGGATCGGCGCGGCGCTCACCGCCGGCACGCTGACGCCCGCGCCCCAGTAGGTGTAGCTCTCGGCCTTGCGCTGCTGGCTCGCCGCGGCGAGGAAGCGCTCCATCGACAGGCGGTTGTCGAGCGGCAGCACCTGGTTGCGCCGCGCCTCCTCCAGGAACAGCGCCTGCATCGCGGCGAGCTTCTGCGGCTCGGCCGCGGCGAGGTCGCGCGCCTGCGAGAAGTCGGCGCGCAGGTCGTAGAGCTCCCACGGGTAGGTGTCCGGCAGCGGCGGGGCGGCGCCGCGCTGCCACGGCACGGAGGCGGGAGTGGTGCTGGCCATCCACCCGTCGTGGTAGATCGCGCGGTTGCCCATCATCTCGAAATACTGCGTGCGGTGGCGCTCCGCGGCATCGGGCGCGGCGAAGCTGTACAGCAGGCTCACGCCGTCGATCGGCTGCTGCGCCACGCCGTTCACCGTCCGGGGCGCCGCGATGCCGGCGGCCTCGAGGATCGTGGGATAGATGTCGGTGACGTGGCCGAACTGCGTGCGGATGCCGCGTTCGGCGATGCGCCGCGGCCACGACACCACCATGCCGTTGCGCGTGCCGCCGAGGTGCGAGGCGTACTGCTTCACCAGCCGGAACGGCGCGTTGGTGGCCCAGGCCCAGCCGTAGCCGTAGTTCGGCACGGTGTCGGGTCCGCCGATGCGGTCCAGGTTCGCGAGCAGCGCTGCCTGGTCCTCCTGCGTGCCGTTGGCGAAATTCGACATCGGGTTCATGCTGCCGTGCATGCCGCCCTCGGCGGCCGCGCCGTTGTCGCCCTCGATGAAGATCACCAGCGTGTTGTCGCGCAGCCCCATGCGCCCGATCTCGTCGAGCAGGCGCCCGAACTGCGCGTCCTGGTAGGCGAGCATCGCCGCGTAGACCTCCATGAAGCGCGCGTCGATGCGCCGCTGTTCCGGCGTCAGCGCGTCCCACGGCGGGATCCCGTCGGGGCGCGGCGTGTTCACGGCGTCGGCGGGGATGATGCCGAGCGCCTTCTGCCGCGCGACCGTGTCCGCGCGCACGCGCTCGTAGCCGGCGTCGAAGCGGCCGCGGAACTTCGCGATCCAGTCGGCGGGCGCCTGCAGCGGCGCGTGCGCGGTGCCGGTGGCGTAGTACATGAAGAAGGGCTTGCCTGGCGCGGCGGCCTGCTGCTGGTGCAGCCAGTCGATGGCATCGTCGGCGAGCGCCTTGTCGAGCACGCCTTCCGTGAGCGTCGGCACCGGCGTGGTGCCGCGGTAGAGCGCCGGCGTGAACTGGTTGGTCTCGGCCGCCATGAAACCGAAGAAGTACTCGAAGCCGAGCCCGGTCGGCCACATGTCGAAGGGCCCGGCAGCGGAGACGTGCGCCTCGGGCGCGTTGTGGTGCTTGCCGAACATCGCGGTGTTGTAGCCGTTCTGGCGCAGCACCTCGGCGATGGTCGCCGCGCTCTTCGGCAGCAGGTTGTCGTAGCCCGGGAAACCGGTCGAGAGGTTCGCGACGATGCCGTTGCCGACCGCGTGGTGATTGCGCCCGGTCAGCAGCGCGGCGCGCGTGGGCGAGCACATCGCGGTGGTGTGGAAGCGGTTGTAGCTCAGGCCCGCGGCGGCGAGCTGATCCAGGTTCGGGGTCGGGATCGGGCCGCCGAAGGTGCTGGCCGCGCCGAAGCCCACGTCGTCGGTCAGCACCAGCAGCACGTTCGGCGCGCCCGCGGGCGCCACGACGGGTGCGGGAAACGCCGCGACGGAGTCCGCGTAGGTCGTGCCGATCCTGCCGGCGAAGGGTTGCTGCGGCCGCGGCAGCACGTCCTGCGCCAGCGCCGGCAGGGCCGCGAGCAGCGCGAGCGCCCCCGCGCACCGCCACAGCGCGGCGCGCGCCGACCGTGCACGACGCATGACGCTGGTTGCTGTCTTCCTGATCACGCCTTTGCTCCCCGGCGGCCCGGCCCGCCATCCGGAATCCGGGTTGCGCATTCGCGAACGGGGCGCGCTGCGGGCGCCCCTCCCACGCCCGGCATGCTATCTCCGGTCTCCGTTTTCATCAAGTGCTCAGATCACTTGCTCTGTTGCGGGACCGCTCCCGATGCCTGTATCGTGCGCTTGCCAGGACACACGACGAGGACGGACCGCACATGCACGACATCACCCGCAGCGGAAGAATCGGGGCCTGGCTGCTCGCGCTCGGCGCAGCGCTCGGCGCGGCGCACCAGGCGGCGGCAGCCGACACCGCCGCGCCGGCAGCCCCGCCCGCCGTGACCCGCCAGCTGGCACCCGAGGGCGCTCCCAACATCGTGCTGGTGCTGCTCGCCGACGTGGGTTTCGGCGCCGCCGGCACCTTCGGCGGCCCGGTCGATACACCCTCGCTCGAGGCGCTGGCGCGGGACGGCCTGCGCTACAACCGCTTCCACACCACCGCGATCTGCTCGCCGACGCGCGCGGCACTGCTCACGGGACGCAACGCGCACGCGGCCGGCGTGGGCGCGGTGATGAACACGGCGACGACGTACCCGGGCTATCGCGGCGTGCTGCGCGAGGACACCGCGACCATCGCGCGCATCCTCGGCCAGAACGGCTACGCGACCTCGGCCTGGGGCAAGTGGCACCTGGTACCCGACTGGGAGGCCTCGCAGTCCGGGCCGTTCACGCGCTGGCCCACCGGGGTCGGCTTCGACAAGTTCTACGGCTTCCTCGGCGGCGAAACGGACCAGTACGAGCCCACGCTCTACGACGGCACCACGCCGGTGGTGCGCGAGCGCGCGCCGGGCTACCACCTCACCGAGGACCTGGCCGAGCAGGCGATCGGCTGGATGCAGATGCAGCGCGCCGTCGACCCGGCGCGCCCGTTCTTCGTCTACTTCGCTCCCGGCGGCACGCATGCGCCGCTGCAGCCGCCCGCCGCGTGGGTTGAGCGCTACCGCGGCAAGTTCGACCAGGGCTGGGACCGCCTGCGCGAGGAGACCTTCGCGCGCCAGAAGGCCGCCGGCGTGATCCCGCGCGATGCCGTGCTGACGCCGCGCCCCGACGCGCTGCCGGCGTGGGATTCGCTGACACCGCAGCAACAGCGTGTCTCGTCGCGCCTGATGGAACTCTACGCCGCGTTCCTCGCCCACACCGACGCGCAGGTCGGACGGCTGCGCGACGCGCTGAAGGAGATGGGCCAGTACGACAACACGCTGTTCGTCTACATCGTCGGCGACAACGGCGCCAGCGCCGAGGGCGGCCTGAACGGCAGCAGCAACTACATGGGCGACCTGCAGGGCCTGGTCTCGGAGGTGGCGCGCTACGCCGACGCCCCGGAGACGCTCACCGGCGAGAACAGCTACGCGCACTACAACGCGGGCTGGGCCTGGGGCACCAACGCGCCGTTCCAGTGGACCAAGCAGGTGGCATCGCACCTCGGCGGCACGCGCAACCCGATGGTGATCGCCTGGCCCGCGCGCATCCGCGACGCCGGCGGCCTGCGCTCGCAGTTCGGCCACGTCAACGACATCGTGCCGACGATCCTCGAGGCGACCCGCATCCCGTTCCCGGCGAGCGTCGACGGCGTGCCCCAGCAGCCGCTCGACGGCACCAGCCTGCTCTACAGCTTCGACGACGCGAAGGCCCCCGAGCGCCACACCACGCAGTACTTCGAGATCTTCGGCAACCGCGCGATCTACCACGAGGGCTGGATGGCCTCGGCCTTCCGCGGCCGCGCCCCATGGGCCGTGATGAGCCAGCCGCGCAACGACGACTTCGGCGCCGACCGCTGGGAGCTCTACGACCTGCGTCACGATTTCAGCCAGGCGCGCGACCTTGCGGCGGCGCAACCGGCGAAGCTGCGCGAGTTGCAGCAGCGTTTCGACGCCGAGGCTGCCGCCAACGACGTGTTCCTGCACAACGCCTCGCCCGCCAGCATGCGCTTCCCGAGCCTGAGCGGCGACCGCAGCCGCTTCTCGTACCACGCCGGCACGATCGGCGTCGCCGAGAAGGAGGCGCCGAACACGAAGACGCGCTCCCACGCCGTCGAGGCGCACATCCGCGTGCCCGAGGGCGGCGCGCGCGGCGTGCTCGCGACGCTGGGCGGCCGCAGCGCCGGGTGGTCGCTGTACCTGGACGACGACGGCGTCCCGGTGTACCGCCTGCGCGTCTTCGACCTCGAGGAGATCACGCTGCGCGGGCGCGCGGCGCTCGCGCCCGGTGAGCACGTGCTGCGCTACGAGTTCAGTGCCAGCGGCGCGGGCCCGGTGCCCGGCGGCAAGGCGCGCCTGCTGGTCGACGGCGAGCCGGCGGCCGACGCGACGATCCGGCGCACGGCGCCGATGTACTCGATCGACGAGACCTTCGACATCGGCCTCGACACGGGCTCGTCGCCGGCAGATTACCGCGCCCCCTACCCGTTCACCGGCGCGATCGAGCGCGTCGACGTCGAACTCCGGTAGGAGCGGGCCATGCCCGCGACCCGGCCCCGCAGGAGATAACCATGCCACCACGCGCCCGGACCGACCCGTCCGCGCAGACCCGCAAGCGCATCCTCGACACCGCCGAACGCCTGTTCGGCGAGCGCGGCGTCGCGGCGGTGTCGCTGCGCGACATCAACCGCGCCGCCGGCATCAGCCAGGGCGTGCTGCACTACCACTTCGGCGGACGCGATGCGCTGGTCGAGGCGATCCTGGAACGCTGGCTGCCCGGAATCAACGCCGAACGCACGCGCATGTACGAGGCGCTCCGCGCCTCGGGCAGGGCGCCCACCACCCGCGACGTCGTCGAGATCCTGTGCCTGCCGCTGGCGCAGCTCGCGCTCGCGCGCCAGCCCGCGGGGCGGCGCTTCCTGCGCTGCCTCGGGCGGCTGCACCAGGAGCACAACCCGGTGCGCACGCGGGTCTCGGACCGCTACATCGACGTGCCGATACTCGACATGCTGCAGGCGCTGGCGCCCGCCGCATCGCGCTCGCGCATCGAGTGGTACCTCGGCATGATCATGAGCGTGATCCACGCCACGCTGTGCGACGTCGGCCGCGAAGGTCAGCCGTGGCAGGTGGCGCTCAAGGAGACGGGTATGGATCCCGCGGAGCAGGTCCAGGCACTGGTGGATTTCATCTGCGAGGGTGTCGCGGCGCTGTAGGGGCGCCCCCTGCCGCGCCGCTCAGGCTCCCGGCAGGCTGTCCGTGCGCAGGCCCGCGTTCCAGCCGCCGTCGACGGGATACTCCGATCCGGTGCAGTAGCTCGCCTCGTCGGAGGCGAGGAACAGCGCCACGCTGGCGATCTCCGCGGGCTGGCCGACACGCGGCAGCGGGTGGTGCGTGTAGAACGCGTTGACCTGCTCGACCGGCATCGCGCCCGGGTTGCCCATCACCGTGTCGATGCCGCCCGGATGGATGGAATTGACGCGGATGCCGTGGCGTCCGAGCTCGATCGCCGCGGCCTTGGTCATCCCGCGCACGGCCCACTTCGAGGCGCTGTAGGCGATCAGGCCGTTCTTCGACTGCAGTCCGTCGATCGACGAGACGTTCACGATCGAGCCGCCGCCGGCGCGCTTCATCGGCTCCACGACCGCGCGGATGCCGAGGAAGGTGCCGACCTGGTTCACGCCGATCACGCGCTGGTAGTCGGCGAGGCTGGTCTGCGTGATCGCCGCGGCGTGCAGCACGGCCGCGTTGTTCACCAGCACCTTCAGCGGGCCCAGCGCCTCGGCCGCCTTCACGGCGGCCTCCCACTCCTCCTCGCGGCTCACGTCGAGGTGGCAGTAGCACGCCGCCTCGCCGAGCTCGGCCGCGAGCGCCTCGCCGGCGGCGTCGAGCACGTCGGCGATCACGACGCGCGCGCCCTCGCGCACGAAGAGCCGCACCATCGCGGCGCCCGCACCGCGCGCGCCGCCGGTCACGATCGCCACCCTGCCGTCCAGCCTGCCCATGTCCCTTCCCCTGCCGTCAGATGAGGCCCATCGCCACCATCGCGCTGGCGACCTTGATGAAGCCGGCGATGTTGGCGCCGTTCACGTAGTTGCCGGGCGTGCCGTATTCCTCGGCCGTCTCGTAGCAGAGGTCGTGGATGTTGCGCATGATCTGGTGCAGGCGCTTCTCCGTGTGCTCGAAGCTCCACGAGTCGCGGCTCGCGTTCTGCTGCATCTCCAGCGCGCTGGTGGCGACACCGCCGGCGTTCGCGGCCTTGCCCGGGCCGTAGGCGATCTTCGCGTCCAGGAACACGCGCACGCCGTCGGGCGTGGTCGGCATGTTGGCGCCCTCGCCCACCGCGATGCAGCCGTTCTGCACCAGCTTGCGCGCGTCGCGCCCGTTGATCTCGTTCTGCGTCGCCGAGGGCATCGCGACCTGGCAGGGAATGTCCCAGATGTTGCCGCCGGCCACGTAGCGCGCCTTCTTCTCGCGCTCGGCGTAGACGCTGATGCGGCTGCGCTCGACTTCCTTGATCTGCTGCACCAGTTCGAGGTTGATGCCGTCCTCGGCGTAGATGTAACCGTTCGAGTCCGAGCAGGCCACGACCTTGCCGCCGAGCTCGTGGATCTTCTCGATGGTGTAGATCGCCACGTTGCCCGAGCCCGAGACCACGCAGGTCTTGCCCTCGAGCGAGTCCTTGCGCGCGCGCAGCATCTCGGCCACGAAGAAGGTCGCGCCGTAGCCGGTGGCCTCGGTGCGCACCAGCGAACCGCCCCAGTTCAGGCCCTTGCCCGTGAGCACGCCGGACTCGTAGCGGTTGGTGATGCGCTTGTACTGGCCGAACATGAAGCCGAGCTCGCGCCCGCCCACGCCGATGTCGCCCGCCGGCACGTCGGTGTACTCGCCGAGGTGGCGGTACAGCTCGGTCATGAAGCTCTGGCAGAAGCGCATGATCTCGCCGTCGGACTTGCCCTTGGGATCGAAGTCCGAGCCGCCCTTGCCGCCGCCGATCGGCAGCCCGGTGAGGCTGTTCTTGAAGATCTGCTCGAAACCGAGGAACTTGATGATCCCGAGGTAGACCGAGGGGTGGAAGCGCAGCCCGCCCTTGTACGGCCCGAGCGCGCTGTTGAACTCGACGCGGAAGCCGCGGTTGATCTGCACCTCGCCCTTGTCGTCCTGCCACGGCACGCGGAAGATGATCTGGCGCTCGGGCTCGCAGATGCGCTCGATGATCTTCTGGTCCACGAACTCGGGGTGCTTGACCATCACCGGCCCGAGGCATTCCAGCACCTCGCGCACGGCCTGGTGGAACTCGAGCTCGCCGGGATTGCGGCGCAGCACTTCCTGGTAGATCGGTTCGAGCTTCTCGTCGAGTGGCGTCGTCATGGGCTGGATCCTCCTGCGGGCGCCGCGACGCCCTCCAATGGTGCAAAAACGAGCGCGAATCCTACCCGTTTTGGTGCGGGTCGCGCCAGTTCGCCGGGCGATGCGGGCCGCGGTCCGCGCACGTCCCGCCCGGAATCCCGCGCCGCGGCCGCATTCGCGTCCGGCCGGCGCAGCGCCTAAACTCAGGCAGCCGCGGTTGCCCCAGGACGGTGCGCCCGCCCCGAA
>CAYXJM010000053.1:0-10778 GCA_964465455.1 uncultured Klebsiella sp. | reverse complement strand
GTACTGCGCGAGGCGGGCCTGCTCCTGGCGGACGCCGAGCTCGAGCGCCGCGGCCGCGGGATCGTCCGCCGGGCTCAGCACGCGCCGGCCCGCCGAGATCTCCTCCTGCGCGCGCGCGACGCCGGACTGTGCGTTGGTGATGTGGCGCACGCCGGTGTCGAAGACCTGCTGCGTCGAAATCCGCATCCCCTGCCCTCCGTCAGCCCATCGCGTCGAACAGCGCGTCGATCACCGCGCGCGCGACGCTGATCACCTGCGCCGAGGCATTGTACGCCTGCTCGAAGCGGATCAGGTTGGCGGCCTCCTCGTCGAGGTTCACGCCCGAGAGGCTTTCGCGCCGCTCCTGCGTCTGCTGCAGCACGGCGAGACTGGACTGCGCGTCGACGCGCGAGGCCTGCGTCGCGCTGCCGATGCCGGCCACGAGCTCGTTGTAGGCGCCCTGGTAGCTGGTGCGCCCCCCGCCCACTGTATCCGCGGTCTGCAGCGCTGACATGAGCAGGGCGTTGCGGTTGTCCGAGCTGCCGCCGGCGTTGTAGTCGATGCGGAAGCCGTCGCCCGCGGCCGGCGCGCCCGAGAGCACCACCTGGAAGCCGAAATAATCCGGGTCGCCGGGGTTGCGGCTGAACAGCGTGTTCGTGGCCCCCGCGACGAAGGGCAGGCCCGCCACCAGCACCGCGGAGGTGTTGGCGTCGAGCACGTCGAACTGCGTGGCGCTGCTGAAGCGGATCAGCAGCGGCGGCGACAGCTGCCCCGGTGTCGCGAACAGCGCGGTGCCGGTGTCGAAGGTCTCGCCGGCCTCGATGCGGGCGCTGCCGACGTTGCCGGCGCTCGCGCTGGCGCGCACCGGCGCCGCGAGCGCGAGGTCCTCCGGGCGCGTCATCACGGTGCGCACGAACTGCGCACCGCGGCGCGTGGGCTGGACCAGGAAGCTGTCGCCCGCGACGAAGTTCCCGGGCGGCACCTCGCTCAGGTTCAGGTCGAGCGTGAAGCCGTCGACCGACACCAGCGTGTCGCTGAGCGTCGCGCCGCTGCCGACCAGCGTGCCGTCCTGCAGCCGGATGAGCCGCCACGCGCCGCCCGCGCCGATGTCGAGCTGGTAGTCGCTGGTCGTCAGCTGCGACGCATCGTCGATGAACACGCGCACCCCGCCGGTGGAGGCCGGGTCGTTGTCGGCCGCCGGTCGTGCCCGCAGCACGGCGGCGGTCTGCTCGTTGACGTCGCTGAACACCAGGCCGCCGAGTTCGCCGTCGAGATCGACGCCGAGCCGGCTCTGCGCGTTGACGTCGGCGGTGAGCGCCAGTGCGACGCGCCCGAGCGCGTTCAGGGCCGGGTACAGCTGCTCGTCGCGGAAGGCCAGCAGCCCGCCGACCTTGCCGCCCGTGGCCGCGTAGCTGACCACCGAGGGCTTGCCGTTGATCGTGAGCGCGAGCTGCAGCGTCGACGGGTCGAAGCGATCCGGCACCGCGACGGCCGCATTCACCTGCGTGCCCGTCACCAGCGCCTGGCCCTTGCCGAGGTAGAGGTTGATCGCGCTGCCGTCGCTCACGGCCTGCACGTCGACCAGCGCCGAGAGCTGCTGGATCAGCCGCTCGCGCTGGTCCAGCAGGTCGTTGGGCTGCTGCTCGCCGGCAGCGGTACTCTGGACGCGCAGCGCGATCTGCCGGTTCAGTTCGGCGACGTTGCGCGCCAGCGTGGTGATCTCGCCGGCGAGCGCCGTGAGCTGCGTGTTCACCGCGTCCTGCATCGCGCCGAGCTGCGCGTAGAGCGAGCGGAAGCGCTCGGCCAGCGTCGCCGCGGAGCTCAGCGCCACGTTGCGCACCGCGATCGACTGCGGGTCGCTCGCGGCATCCTGCAGCGCGCCGAAGAAATCGTCGATGCGCGCCGAGACGCCGGTCGCGACATCGGCGAACAGCGCGTCGACCTGCTCGTTCCAGGCGTTCAGGTTCTCGGCGCGGTTGTAGAGCGAGGCGTCGGTGCGCAGCTGCGTGGTCACGAACTGGTCCACGATGCGCGAGACCGCCGCGATGTCCACGCCGTTGCCGAAGACCAGGCCCTGCAGTTCCTGCCCGGGCAGGGTCGCGAGTTCCGCGCGCTGGCGGCTGTAGCCGTCGACGCCGGCGTTGGCGATGTTGTGCCCCGTGGTGTTCAGGGCCCCCTGGTAGGCCATCAGGCCCGTGGTGGCGATGCGCAGCAGGTCCGCCATGCTCAGCCCGCCCCGGCGATCGCGTCGTCGCCCAGCAGTTCGAGCACCTTGCGCGCGTACTCGGGATCGGTCGCGTAGCCGGCCTGCTGCAGCGAGCGCATGAAGCGCGCCGGGTCGTCGGCGTTGGCCAGCGCGGCGGCGTAGCGCGGCTGGCTCTTCAGCAGCGCGATGTAGTCCGCGAAGCTCTCGGCGAAGGAGCCATAGGCGCGAAAGCGCGCGCGCTGCTGGCGCGGGATGCCGTTGCTGAATTCCAGCGTGGTGACGCCGACCGTGCCCCCTTCCCAGTAGCTGCCCGCCTTGATGTTGAACAGGTTGTGGCTGCTGCGCCCGGCGTGGTCGCTCAGTATCGACTGTCCCCAGCCGGTCTCGAGCGCCGACTGCGCGATCAGCACGCGGTGGTCCACCCCGAGCGCGGCGGCGGCGCGGCGCGCCTCGGGCAGCACCGCCTGCACGAAGTCCTCCTTGCCGGAGAACAGGCTCGCCGCGATGGTCCGGCGCGCCTGCCGCGCCACCGGCTCGAGGATCTGCAGCGCGCTGCTCACGACCGGCGGCAGCGCCGCGCGCGCCGCGCGCGTCAGCAGCGGGTGCGTCGGCGCCGGCGGGGCGGTGTCGATCCGGCGCGCCTCGAGCTGCGCTTCCTCGCTGGCACCGGCGCGCGCCGCGACGGCCTCGGCGGGGGCCCCGAACTGCTGGCGGAACTGCTGCGCGAGCACGGTGCCGAGCCCGAGGCCGCGCCCCTGCGTCAGCGACACGGCGAGCTGCTGGTCGAGCATCTCGTTGCGGAACTGCATCTCGCTGGTGTTCAGCGGGTTGTCCGCGGCGAAGATCTCGCTGGCCGCGCGCATGCCCTTCAGCAACTGCGACACGAAGAAGGACTCGAACTGGCGCGCCGCCGCCTCGAGCGCGGCGCCGCGGTCGCTGCGCCCGAGCGCGGTGATCGAGTGCAGCCCGGCGAGGTCGGTCCACGCGGCGGGAGCGCCGGCGGCGTTCATGGTCTGACCGTCCGCATCACGACGCCGCCCCGCTCAGATCACGATCAGGTCGGCGCGCAGCGCGCCCGACTGCTTGAGCGCCTCGAGGATCGCCATCAGGTCGCCCGGGGCCGCGCCGACGCTGTTGACCGCCTGGACCAGCTGGTCGAGCGTGCTGACGCCCTCGAGCTTCCACATGCGGTTGCCCTCCTGCTCGACCTGCACGTCGGAGCGCGGCGTGACCACGGTCTGGCCCTGGCCGCCGAAGGGCCCCGGCTGGCTCACCTGCGCGCGCTCGGTCACCACCACGGTCATGTTGCCGTGGGTGACCGCCACCGGCTCCACCGTGACGTGGTTGCCCACCACGATGGTGCCGGTGCGCGAGTTGATCACGACGCGCGCCGGCGCCTCGCCGGGATCGACCTCGAGGTTCTCGAGCAGCGAGACGAAGGACACGCGCTGGTCCGCGTCGGCCGGGCCGCGCACCTGCACGGTGCCGGCGTCGGCCGCGCTGGCCACGCCGCCGCCCAGGGTCTGGTTGATCTTCTCGGCGACGCGCCGCGCGGTGGTGAAATCGGGACGGATCAGGTTGAAGCTGAGCTCGCTGCCCTGCGTGAACGAGGTCTCGACGCCGCGCTCCACGGACGCGCCGTTGGCGATGCGGCCCGCGTTGAGCACGTTCACCGTGATGCGCGAGCCGTCCTGCCCCTCGGCGCCGAAACCTCCCACCACGAGGTCGCCCTGGGCCATCGCGTAGACCTGCCCGTCGACGCCCTTCAGCGGCGTCAGCAGCAGCGTGCCGCCGCGCAGGCTCTTGGCGTTGGCGAGCGAGGAGACCGTGACGTCGATGGTCTGGCCGGGCTTCGCGAAGGCCGGCAACTGCGCGTGCACCGCCACCGCGGCCACGTTCTTCAGCTGCAGCCGCGTGCCCTCGGGCAGCGCGATGCCGAACTGGCGCAGCATGCTCAGGAAGGACTGCGAGGTGAACGGCGCCTGCGTGGTCTGGTCGCCCGTGCCGTCCAGCCCCACGACCAGGCCGTAGCCGATCAGGTGATTGCTGCGCACGCCCGCCAGCGCGGCGATGTCCTTGAGCCGCTCGGCCTGCGCGGAACCGCTCGCTGCGAGCAGCACCAGGGCCGCGGAACCGAGCATCACGGCACCGCGCGAGAGCGCGGCGCGCAGGCGGCGGAAGGAGGAAGCGATGCTCATAGCGGCCACACACCGGAATTGAAGAACTTGCCGAGCCAGCCCATGTTGTTCGACTGCGCCAGCTCGCCGGTGCCGCTGTAGCCGATGCGCGCGTCGGCGAGCTTGGTGGACGGCACCGTGTTGTCGGGCGCGAGATCCTCCTGGCGCAGGATTCCGCTCAGGCGGATGTATTCCTGGCCGCGGTTCAGCTGCAGCCACTTCTCGCCGCGCACGCGCAACAGGCCGTTCGGCATGACCTCGGTGACGGTCACGGCGATGCTGCCGTTCAGGCTGTTGCTCTGCGAGCTCTCGGCGTTGCCCTGGAAGGCGCGGTTCTGCTGCACGTCGGTCTCCAGGCTGTGCGAGCCGCCGGCGAAGTTGTTGCCGAGGATCGTGCCCTCGTTGAACTGGAGGTCGCTGTCCTTGCTGATCTGGGTGTCGGCGTCCTTGCTCGCCTGCGTGCGCTCGACGAGACGCACCGTGACGATGTCCCCCACCTGCGTGGCGCGCCGGTCCGAGAACAGCGAGGAGCCGAAGCGCGCGTACTGCACCCCGCCCTCGGCGTGGAAGTCCGGCGCCGGGGCGCTGGGCTGCATCGGCGCGTAGGCGGGGTCGTCCGGCATCTCGCGCAGCGGCGACGCCGCGCAGCCGGCCAGTGCGAGCAGCACGAGCAGCGCGCCGGCGCGCGCCGTCGCGACTGCGGCCATCGAATGCGTCATCGCCATGCCCCTCAGAGGTTCTGCGAGATGAACTGCAGCATCTGGTCGCTGGTCGAGATGACCTTGGCATTCATCTCGTAGGCACGCTGCGTGGTGATCATGTTCACGAGCTCCTCGACGACCTCGACGTTCGAGTTCTCGAGGTTGCCCTGCTCGATGGTGCCGAGGCCGTCGAGGCCCGGCGTGCCGTTGGTCGGGCTGCCCGAGGCCGTGGTCTCGAGGAACAGGTTGCCGCCGATGGCCTCGAGGCCCGCGGGGTTGATGAAGTCGGTGACCGTGAGCGAGCCGATCTGCTGCGCCTCGGGCTCCCCGGGCAGCACCACCGACACCGTGCCGTCCTTGCCGATGGTCAGCGATTGCGCGCCCTCCGGGATCGTGATCGAGGGCTGGATCACGAGGCCGTCGGCGTTGACGATCTCGCCGTCGCGGCTCAGGTGGAACTGGCCGTTGCGCGTGTAGGCGGTGGTGCCGTCGGGCAGCAGCACCTCGAAGAAGCCGCGGCCGTTGATCGCCACGTCGAGCGAGTTGCCGGTGACCTGCAGGCTGCCCTCGGTGAACTCCTTCTGCGTGGCGACCACGCGCACCCCGGTGCCGAGCTGCAGGCCCGAGGGCAGCTGGTTGCTCTCCGAGGACTGCGCGCCGGGCTGGCGGCGGATCTGGTACAGCAGGTCCTCGAAAGTCACGCGATCGCGCTTGAAGCCGACCGTGGACACGTTGGCGAGGTTGTTGGAAATCGTCGACAGCTGGGTGTCCTGGGCGCTCAGGCCCGTCTTGCTCACCCACAGTGCGTTCATCATGTGACCTGCTCCTTAGCGTCCCTGGCGCCGTCCGCCTGCGCTGCGGCGGCAACGCCCGCGTACCCGTGCGCCCCTGCGTCGTGTCGGCTCTGCATCAGCCGAGCTGCAACAAGCGTGCCGCGACTTCCGTGTTCTCGTCGACCGTCTTCATCAGCTTGACCTGCACCTCGTACTGGCGCGCCAGCGCCAGCATTTCCGTGAGCGCCTCGACCGTGTTGACGTTGCTGCCCTCGAGAAAGCCCGAGGCCACGCTGACGCGCGCATCGACCGGCGCGCGCGCGCCGTCGCGGGTGTAGACGAGGCCGTCGGCGCGCTTCTCCAGCTGCTGCTCGGGCGGGTTGACCAGCCGGATGCGGTCCACGTCGGCGAGCGCCTCGGGTCCCTGGCCCAGCCCGCGCACCGTGATCGTTCCGTCCTCGCCGATCTCCACCTTGGCGGCGTCCGGAATCGCGATCGGCCCGCCGTTGCCGAGCACCGGCAAGCCGTTGCCGGTCAGCAGCTGCCCCAGCGGCGTGATCTGCAGGCTGCCGGCCCGCGTGTAGGCCTCGGATCCGTCGGGCGCCTGCACCGCGATCCAGCCCTCGCCGCGCACTGCGATGTCGAGGTCGCGCCCCGTCTCGCGCAGCGACCCGATGGCGAAGTCCGTCGCCGGGCGCTCGGTGAGCGCGTGAACGCGCGTCGGCAGCCCGTCGCCGTACCAGATGCCCATGCTGCGCGCGGCCACGTAGTCGCGGCGGAAGCCGTCGGTGCTCGCGTTGGCGAGGTTGTTGGCATGCACCGCCTGCGCCAGCGTGTTGTGCTTGGCGCCGGTCATGCTCGTGTAAAGCGCTCGGTCCATCGGTGCTCCTGCCGCCCTGCGCGCCGCGCCCCGGACGGCGCGCGGCGCGCTGCGCTACGCGGCGCTCATCAGCTGCGGATGTTGATCACGGTCTGCGTGATCGCGTTGTTGGTCTCGATGGTCTTCGCGTTCGCCTGGAAGTTGCGCTGCGCGATGATCAGGTTCACCAGCTCTTCGGAGATGTCCACGTTGGAGTCCTCGAGGGCACCGGCCTGCAGCGAACCGAAGATCCCGGACGTGGCCACGCCGCGTACCGGCTGCCCCGATTCGTAGGACTCCGCCCACTGCGTGTTGCCGATCGGCGTGAGACCCTGGGCGTTCGGGAAATCGGCGAGGATGATCTGGCCGAGCACCTGCGACTGCCCGTTGGTGTAGCGCGCGAACAGGATGCCGTTCTCGGAGATGTCGGTGCCGACGAGCTGGCCGGGGCCGTAGCCGTCCTGGGTGATGGCGTTGACGTTCGACGTGGCGCCGAACTGCGTCGATCCGCTGATGTCGATCAGGAAGTCCGAGGTGTCGGCGTCGACCACCCCGTTGAAGGTCGGCGTGGCGCCGCCGCCCAGCGGCCCGAGCGGCTCGGCGTTCGACCCGAACTGGCTCTGGATCTGCGTGGCGGGCACCCAGTCGTCGATCACGAACTGGTTGGTCGCGGGGTCGAGCGTGCCGTCCTCGTTGAACCGCACCAGGAAGGCGCTGTTGTCGCCGTTCGGGTCGAGCGGCGCGCTCGCGGGGTTGGCCGGGTTGCCCGCGTTCACCAGCTCGCCGTCGATCGCGAGCCACATGAACCAGTCGTTGTTGACGCCGGTCTCGATCGCGGGATCGGGCTGGTCCTTGCGGAAGTACATCGTCGCGACGTGCGGGATGCCCTCGGAGTCGTAGAGCGTCATCGACGAGGCGAAGTTGAAGGTGTTCTGGTCGGCGGGATCGAACTCGGGGTACAGGGCGGCGTCGGGCGCCGCGGTGGCCGCGTCGAGGTTGAAGCCGAGCTTCACCTGGGACGTCTTGTTCGGCGACAGGTTGAAGTTCTGGATGCGCAGGTCCACCTCGTTGCCGAGATCCACCTGGCCGACCGAGTTGGCCGCGTAGCCGACCAGGCGGCCGCCGGTGTTGCTGACGACGTAGCCGTCGCGGTCGACGCCGAAGACACCGGCGCGGGTGTAGGTGCGCTCGCCGTCGTTGTTCAGGATGAAGAAGCCGCGGCCGTTGATCGCCACGTCGAGCTCGCGCTGCGTGAGCGAGATGTTGCCCTGCGTGAACTGCTGCGCCACGGTTTGCAGCAGCACGCCGCTGCCGATGGTGCCGCTGCCGACGAGGCTCGCCGCGTAGACATCGCCGAATTCGGCGCGCGACTGCTTGAATCCCGTCGTGCTGGCGTTGGCGATGTTGTTGCCGGTCACGTTCAGGTCCGACGTCGCCGCCCGCAGGCCGCTGAGTCCGGTGTTGAATGACATGTCGCTGCTCCTCGTCCTCGCTGGATGTAAACCCGCGGCCGGCGCCCGCCGGCCGGCCCCCTGTCAGAGAATTTCCTTCACGGCGCTGATGCCGAGCGGCCCGATGCCGTCGACGTTCAGCGTCAGATCGCCGCCCGCACCGATCGTCACGCTGTTCACGTTCGCGGCGATCGCCGTCCGCAGCCCCGTGGTCTCGCCGTCGCGCAGCCCGAGCGCCTCGATGCGGTAGACGCCGGGCGGCAGCGAGGCGCCCGAGGCGTCGCGCCCGTCCCAGCCGAAGGTGATGTCGCCGGGCTGCTGCGCCCCGAGCAGCTCCTGGCGCACCAGCACGCCGGCCGGGTTGTAGATGTTCACGAGCGTGTCGTCGAGCGGCTCGTCGACCGTGATCGTGC
This sequence comes from uncultured Klebsiella sp., assembly GCA_964465455.1. Classification (GTDB taxonomy): domain Bacteria; phylum Pseudomonadota; class Gammaproteobacteria; order Pseudomonadales; family UBA5518; genus UBA5518. The sequence goes on along the minus strand of CAYXJM010000053.1, from coordinate 2,219 downwards.
CCATGATCTCGCCGCCAGCCGCCAGCCGCGCGCTCGACGCGTCGACGAGCACCGTGTGTCCGACCAGCGCCGAGGCCTGGATCGCCTGGCTCGACTTGAGGTTGCCGCTCATCGAGGCCACGTTGCCGTTCAGGTCCTCGATGCCCTGCAGCGTGCTGAACTGCGCGAGCTGCGCCACGAAGGCCGTGTTGTCCTGGGGCGTCAGCGGACTCTGGTTCTCGAGCTGCGTGATCAGCAGCGTGAGGAAATCCGCCTGCCCGAGCGCGGTGTTCTCCTTCTTCTCGGGCTCCTTCCTGAACGACAGCGCCTCGTAGGTGCTGTTGCTGACCTTGAAACCGTTGATCTCGTTCATCGTTCAGTCACCGTTGTTCCGTGGAGCGGCAAGGCGCCTCACTGACCGAGCGCGAGCACGCGCTGCGCCAGCGTCTTGGCGGCCTCCACCATCTGCACGTTGATCTGGAACGAACGCGAGGCGGAGATCATGTCGGCCATCTCCTCGACCACGTTCACGTTCGGGTAATAGACGTAGCCCTCGGCGTCGGCGAGCGGGTGATGCGGCTCGTAGCGCGGCTGCAGCGGCGCATCGCTCTCGACGATGCCGAGCACCTGAACGCCCGGCTGCGCGTCCGCCCCCGTGGCGCCGAGCTGCTCCTGGTAGAGCGGCGCGAACACCGGATGGCGCGCGCGGTAGGTCTGCCCGATGCTGCTGCTGGCGGTCTGCGCGTTGGCGAGGTTGCTGGCCACCGTGTTCAGCCGCACGCTCTGGGCGCTCATCGCCGAGCCGGCGACGTCGAAGATCGCGTTGATGGACATCATTCCCCCTTCAGCGCGGAGCGCAGGCCGCGGAACTTGCTTTGCAGGAACGTCAGGCTCGCCTGGAAATCCAGCGCGTTGCGCGCGAACTGCGCCATCTCGATGTCGCCGTCGACCGTGTTGCCGTCGAGCGTCGGCTGCATCGGCGTGCGGTACAGCAGTTCCCCGTCGCCGCCGGCCGCGCGGGCAATGTGGGCGCCCTGCGTGGCGCGCAGCCGCGACCCGCCCTGCGCCGCGGCGGCCTGGCGGATCAGGGCCTGGAAGTCCAGATCGCGCGCCTGGTAATACGGCGTGTCGGCGTTCGCCAGGTTCGCGGCGAGCACGCCGGCACGGCGCTCGCGCACCATCAGGGCCTGTTCGTGCACGCCCAGCGCCGAGTTGAAACTGATTGCCATGCCGGGTATCCGATGCGGTGTCAGCACTCGCTTGAGCAAGGCCTGTGCCATTGCCCGCAATTCGTTGTTTCGACGCGTCTTTCGCGCCGGACGCCCGGACGCGGCAAGGGCCGGGCGGCAAGGTCTTTCCGCCGGCTGCCGGACCGCGGCACGGCCGGCGGACAATGCCTGCCGGGCGGCGGCGATGCACCCGGCCTCGCGGGCACGGTTGGCGCCCGGCGGCGGGAGCCGCCTCCGCGGCACGCGATTTGCAGCCGCCCCGGGAAGCTTCCCTTGCCGCCGGAATTCTGTCGCGCATGACACCCGCCGCCCCGCTCCTGCGACCGCTGCACGCCCTGGCCTGGGCGCTGCTCGCGCTGTGGACGGTGCCGGCGCGCAGCGACGACGCGGCCACCGTGGATGCCCGCGCGATCGTCGCGCTGGTCGAGCACGCGGTGCTGGCGCAACTCGCCGACGCGCCGTTCGCCCGCGACGCGGCCCGCGTCGAGGTGGTGGCCGGCGCGCTCGATTCGCGGCTGGCGCTGGCCGCCTGCGGCCAGGGCATCCGGGTCGCGGCGGACCTGTCGCGGCAGACGGCGCGGGTCAACGCGCGCGTGAGCTGCGCCGGCCCTTCGCCGTGGAACCTGTACGTGCCGGTCGAGATCCGCGTGTACCGGCCGGTGCTGGTCACGACGCGCGCGCTCGCCCGGGGCGAGGCGATCGGCGCGGGCGACGTGACGCTGGCCGAGCGCAACAGCCTCGGCGCCGGCGCGCCGCCGCTCACCGAGCCCGCCGCGGTCGTGGGGCAGAGCGCCCGGCGCAGCATCGCGGCGAACACGGTGCTGAGCGCCGGCCTGATCGAGCTGCCGGTGCTGGTGCGCCGCGGCGACCGTCTCGGCGTGAGCGCCCGCGCCGGCGGCATCACCATACAGATCATCGCCGAGGCGCTCGGCACGGCGCGCCTCGGCGAGCGCGTGCGGGTGCGCAACCTGCAGTCGGGCCGGGTCATCGACGCGGTGGTGACCGGCAACG
>CAYXJM010000052.1:0-10807 GCA_964465455.1 uncultured Klebsiella sp. | reverse complement strand
AGCACGACGTGCGCGCCGCGCTGGTCAACCACGGCAAGGGCGCCGGACGCAGCACGCCGGCCCTGCTGAAGAGTTGCGTGGCGCTGTGGCTGCCGCAGTTCGCCGAGGTGCTGGCCTTCCACTCCGCGCCGCGGCACCTCGGCGGCACCGGCGCGACCGTGATCCTGCTGCGCAAGAGCGAGCGCGCGCGGCAGGAGAATTTCGAGAAACACAGCAAGCGCGCGCGCTGAAGCAAGGGGACCCCGTCATGGAACCGCGCAGAGCCGAGCCCGGACGCGAACCCGCCGCGGCGACCGACACCGCGATCCGCCTGGGCGCGCTGACGCTGCTGATCGGTTACTGCGCGCTGATCGTCGCCCCCTTCCTGCTGGCGATCACCTGGGGCTGCATCATCGCCATCGCCCTGCACGGACCCTTCCTGTGGTTCAGCCGCGTGCTCGGCGGGCGGCGGGCCCTCGCGGCCTCGCTGCTGGTCCTGGCGCTGCTCGCGCTGATCGTCGTGCCGGGCGTGCTGCTCGGGAGCTCGGTGGTCGACGACGGGCAGGCGGTGCTCGGCGCCTTCCAGGAGGGCCGGCTGCAGGTCCCGCCGCCCTCGGACAAGGTCGCCACCTGGCCTCTCGTCGGCAAGCGCGTCCACGCCGCGTGGCTGCTGGCCTCGCAGAACCTCGAATCGGCCCTCGCCGCGCTGGCGCCGCACGTGAAGCCGGTGGCGGCCACGATCCTGGCTTCGGCGGCGAAGTTCGGCATCGGCGTGCTGCAGTTCTTCTTCGCCATCGTGATCAGCGGCGTGCTGCTCGCGAGCGCCACGGCCGGCGGCAACCTCGCGCGCGCGCTCGCGACGCGGCTCGCCGGGGAGCGCGGCGCCGAGCTGACGGCGCTCGCCGCCGCCACGGTGCGCGGCGTGACGCGCGGCATCCTCGGGGTGGCGCTGATCCAGTCGCTGCTCGCGGGTGTCGCGCTGTTCCTCGCCGGCGTGCCCGCCGCGGGACTCTGGACCGTGCTCGCGCTGGTGCTCTGCGTGGTGCAGATCGGCCCGGGCCTGGTCATGGTGCCGGCGGCGATCTGGCTGTTCTCGACCGCCGACACCTTCACCGCGGCCGCGTTCACCGCGTGGACCGTCCTGCTGATGCCGCTCGACAACGTGCTGAAGCCGCTGCTGATGGGGCGCGGGCTGGACGCGCCGGTGGCCGTGATCTTCGTGGGCGCGATCGGCGGCTTCATCACGCAGGGCATCATCGGCCTGTTCGTGGGCGCGGTGGTGCTGGTGCTCGGTCACGCGCTGCTGCGCGCCTGGCTCGCGCCGCTGCAGGCCGGGCCGGCGAAGGACGCCGGCGCCGGGATGCCGGCACCGTGATCCGCACCGACGACCTGCGCATCGTCCAGAGCCAGCCGCTGGTCACGCCGGCGGTGCTCTGCGAGGAGTTGCCGCACCCGGACGAGGCCGCCGTGCTGGTCCACGGCGCGCGGCGCAGCATCGAGGCGATACTGGCCGGCAGCGACCGGCGCCTGCTCTGCGTCGTGGGCCCCTGCTCCGTGCACGATCCCGCGGCGGCGCTCGACTACGCACGGCAACTGCAGTCGCGCGTCACGGGGTTCGGCGATGCGCTGTTCCCGGTGCTGCGCGTCTACTTCGAGAAGCCACGCACCGTGGTCGGATGGAAGGGACTGATCAACGACCCGGACCTGGACGCCAGCTTCCACATCAACAAGGGGCTGCGCCTGGCGCGCCGGCTGCTGCTCGACGTGGCGGCGCTGGGTCTGCCCGCGGCCACGGAGTTCCTCGACACCACCTTCGGCCAGTACTACGCCGACCTGGTGAGCTTCGGCGCGATCGGCGCGCGCACGGTGGAGAGCCAGGTCCATCGCGAGCTGGCCTCGGGCCTGTCGATGCCGGTCGGCATCAAGAACCGCACCGACGGCGACGTCGAGGTCGCGATCGACGCGATCCGCGCCGCGGCGCACCCGCACTGGTTCCCCTCGCTCACCAAGGAAGGCAGCCCCGCGATCCTGCGTTCCAGCGGCAATCCGCATTGCTGCCTGGTGCTGCGCGGCGGCAAGGTCTCCGGGCCGAACCACGGCGCCGCCGCCGTGGGCGACGCGCTGCAACGCCTGCGCGACGCCGGCCTCGGGACCGGCCTGGTCGTCGACTGCAGTCACGGCAACAGCGGCAAGGACCCCGCGCGGCAGGCCGCGGTCGCCGCCGACGTCGCCTCACAGGTCCGCGCCGGACAGCGCGGGATCCGCGGCGTGATGATCGAGAGCAACCTGGTGGGCGGCAGCCAGCCGCTGGCCCCCCGCGAGCGCCTGCGCTACGGGCAGAGCATCACGGACGCCTGCCTCGCCCTCGAGGACACCCTCCCGCTGCTGCAGCTGCTTGCCGATGCGGTTCGCGCGGCGCGCTGAACGGCGCGAGCGCGGAGCCGGCCCGGAATGCGGGGCGCTCGCCGCGCGCCGCACTCACCACGCATCCTGCCCGCGCACCAGCGCGCGCACCGCGCGCCGCACCCAGCGCTCGCGCTCCGCGGCCGGCACGTCTCGGTTGGTGAGAATGACGTTCACGTACCAGCCGCGGATCATGCAGATGAACGCTTCGGCGATCCCCTCGGGGTCGCTGCACTCGCGTCCGGCGCCCTGCGCGCACGTCCGCACGAATTCGGCGATGCGTTTCACGCCGAGCGCCGTGCGCTCTGCCGCGGCGGCGCCCAGCTCCGGGAAGCGACGGGACTCGCTGAAGATCAGCCGGTTCACGCCGAGCACTTCGCCGTGCAGGCTGGCGGCAAGCATCCGCGTGGCGTAAGAGCGCAACCCCTCCTCGAGACCGAGCGGACCGGCGTCGGACTGCAGCGAGGTCGATGGCGCGAGCCGGTCGATCTGCCGCAGGATGATGGCCCGGAACAGGTCCGCCTTGGAGGGATAGCGGGAATACAGCGTGGTCTTGGACACGCCGGCGGAGCCCACGATCTGGCGCATCGAGGTGCCGCCGTAACCGTGCTCCAGGAACAGTTCGAGCGCTACACCGAGCAGCTCGTGGTCGATGGCAGCGGCATCCTCGGGGCTCGGGCGCCCGCGCGAGCGGATCGACCTGCTGCGTGCGGCCGGGGCCGCCCGCGAGGATGCCCGCCCCCCGGGAGACGCCGGCGCATCTCCCGCGGCGTTCATTCCGCACCGCCCTTCGGGGCGAACAGCTTGTGCCACGTCCGGGCGAGCCATCGGCCGATCACGACGAGCAGCGAGGGCGTCGGGCCGGGCGCGGGAACCGCCGGGACGGCTTCGCGCATCCCGTTCTCGATCTCCGCCTTCAGCTTGCCGGAAAAGCTCTTCGCCAGCTGCGGCAACAACGGCCTGCTGACGGCCTCCCACATCGGCGCCATCGAGCCGCTGCCCTCGACACGCAACTTCAGCGTGATCTCCGTCGCGTCCGGTTCCGTGGCCGTCGCGAGGTAGCTGCCGCTGCCGACGACCGGCTCGGCTTCCAGCCGGTAGGAGAAGTCGACCCGCTCGGGCCCGTCCCAGCGCTCTACCTGCACCAGCACGTTGACGGTGCGCACGAGGCCGCCGGCGCCGACCTTGATCACCCAGCGCGAGTTGTGCTCGTCGATGACGTGGCACTCGCGGCAACCCGGGAACAGGTTTGCCCACCGATTGATGTCCTGCACGTAGCCCCACACGCCAGCGATGGGCGCGCCGATGGCGATGGAGTTCTCCGCTTCGATCATGCGCTCGCCTCGAGGGCCGCGTCAGCCGCGCGCCTGCGCGAGCAGCTCGCTGGGATGGCCGGCGGCGTGGCGCCCGGCGAGATAGCCGTGCGTCATGCCGCGCGCATTGGTGATGCCGCTCTGCATCAGCGCGCCGTTGTCGAGCCGCGCAACGGAGTTGCCGGCGACGTAGAGCCCCTCGATCGGCTGGTCGTCCCAGCCGATGGCGCGGCAGTGATGGTCGGCGACGATGCCCGTGGCGGCGATGCCGCCTCCGGCCATCTCGTGCAGCCGGACCGCGTGGAACGGGGCCTTCAGCAGCGGGCCGAGGTTGGGGTTGGGCTGCTGCAGCGGATCGCCGCACATCAGCGCGCCCCACGGGAAGCTGCCGCGCGCGAACTCGGGGTCCTCCCCGCGCGCCGAGTAGTCGTTGAAGCGGGCCACGGTGTCGGCCAGACCCTGTGCGTCGACGCCGATCGCGGCGGCCAGCCCGGCGAGCGAGTCCGCGGTGGCGCCCATGCCCGCGGGCAACTCCTGCCCCGGCATGACCGAGCCGAACGGATATTTTTCGCGCGCCTGGTTGTCGAAGACCGCCCAGCACGGGTAGTTGGGGCGCGTCTGGGTGGCGCCGTCGATGGTGCCGAGCGCGAAATAGACCGAGCGGTAGAACGCTTCGTTGGCGAAGCGCCTGCCGGCGCGGTTGACGACGATCGTGTGCGGCAGCCCCATGAACGGCAGCGCGCCGCGCCACAGCGCCACCTCGCCTTCCTGTTCCTCTCCCGGCACGTGAAAACCGAGCATCGTGACGTCCGGCACCCGCGCGATGCGCGCGCCGGCCTGTCCCGCCAGGCGCAGATGGGCGCCGTCGATCGTCGGCATCACCATCGAGACCGGGTCGAGCTGGTGCCCGAGCGTCTTCGCGTAGTCCGGATTGCGTTCGTAGCTGCTGACGGCGATGACCACGCCGCGATTGGCCTTCACGAAGAGATCCCTGCCATCGACGCTCGCGCGCAGGCCGACGACACGCGCGCCGTCGACCACCAGCTCTTCCACGTTGACGCCGGTGTGGATGGGAATGCCGCGATCGAGCACGCCCTTGACGAAGTACGCGGCCAGCCCCGGGCCGGCGCAACGCTCGTCGTTGGCGAGGCGTTCCGCCATGACGCTGTAGTCCCACTTCAGCATGTTGGCCATGCCGCCGTTGCGGAAGATGTCCTCGTGCGTCATGCCGTAGGGCACGTGCGGGGACAGCCGCGTCCTGGATTGCCACTCGCCGAGCGTTGCCGCCGGAAACGGCAGCGCCTCGAGGCAGCGGCCCTCGGCAAGGCTTCCCTCGACGTGCGGGTAGTAGTAATCGGGCAGGTCGCGGACCACGCACATCTTCAGCCCGATCTTCTGCTCGAAATAGCGCAGCGCAACCGGTCCGTGGAGCATCTGGTTGAGGATCGCGCCGTCGTCGCCGTAGCCCATGGAGAGGCGCTTGACGTAGGCGAAACCGCTCTCGGGCGAATCCTCGATGCCGAGCTCGGCCTCGAGGTGATTGCCGGGTATCCACACCTCGCCCATCGAGTAGGCGGTGATGCCACCGACCTGGTCGGAGCGCTCCAGCACGAGCGCGCTGGCGCCGTGGTCATGGGCCGTGATGGCGGCCGCGAGGCCGCCGCCCCCCGACCCGACGGCGACGACATCCGCCTCGAGGTCCCATTTCGCCGGCAGTTCTCGAATCATGTACCGCCCTCTCGACGCGGGGAGTTTTTCGGGGATCGCGCGCGCATCGCCTGCCGGGGCCACCGGACAGATCGCGCGGCTCCGGTTGTGCGCGGAATAAAATACCGATCGGTACTATATGCGTCAAGCGTCGCCCGGGCGGCACAAACGCTGCCTGGACTCAGAGCACGTTCAGCGGGATCTTGAGGTACGCGACGCCGTTGTCCTCGGGGGGCGGAAAGGCCCCGGCGCGAATGTTGACCTGCACCGCCGGCAGTATCAGCACGGGCATCTCCAGCGTCGCGTCGCGCTGCGTGCGCAGCGCGACGAAGCGTTCCTCGTCGATGCCGTCGCGAACGTGGATGTTGCCGGCGCGCTGCTCGGCGACCGTGGTCTGGAACGCGATGGCGCGCCCGTCGGGCGGGTAGTCGTGGCACATGAAGAGCCGCGTCGCGGGCGGGAAGTCGAGCAACTTGCGGATCGATGCATAGAGCGTGCGCGCATCGCCGCCCGGGAAGTCGCAGCGCGCCGTGCCCACGTCCGGCATGAAGAGCGTGTCGCCCACGAACACGGCGTCGCCGAACTGGTAGGCCATGCAGGCGGGCGTGTGGCCGGGGACCGCGATCGCCCGGCCGACGAGATCGCCGACGCGGATCTCCTCGTCCGGCGCGAACAGGTGGTCGAACTGCGAGCCGTCGGTGCGAAACCCCGGTTCGAGGTTGAACAGGCCCTTGAACACCTGCTGCACCGTGGTGATGCGATCGCCGATGGCCCTCCGGCCGCCCAGCAATGCCTTCAGGTAGGGAGCCGCCGTCAGGTGGTCCGCGTGCGCGTGGGTCTCGAGAATCCACTCGACGCGCAGCCGCTGCGAGCGGACGAACGCGACCAGCGCGTCGGCGGAGTCATGGCGCGTGCGGCCCGACTTCGGGTCGTAGTCGAGCACCGGGTCGATGATCGCGCAGGCCGACCCCGGCCCCGCGTGCACCACGTAGCTCACGGTCCACGTGTCCGGATCGAAGACCCCGTGGACCTGGACCGGCGACGCCTCGACGCTCATGGAACCTCCTCGACTTAGCAACAAATAATATATTGACTCATATAATATGTGCGGCTAATTTAATGTGCAAGGAGGCGCGGATACGTGCAGACCAGCGACATCGAACCGGCGCGGATGCGGGCGAACGCGGCCCAAGCGTGCCGGCTGATGAAAGTGCTTGCCAATCCGGACCGGCTCATGATCCTGTGTCAGCTCGCGCAGGGCGAACGGCGGGTCGGCGAGCTGGAGCAGCTGCTGGGGATCACGCAGCCCACGCTGTCGCAGCAGCTCACGGTCCTGCGCGAAGAAGGGCTGGTGGCCACGCGTCGCGAGGGCAAGCACATCCACTATCGCGCGAACAGCCCGCGCGCGATCGCGGTCATGCGGGTCCTCTACGAGCAGTTCTGCGTCCGCTGAGCGCGCTCGCCCGATCACAACTGCCGAGGAGCCGTCACCGTGGAGATCAAGACCCTGACCCCCCTGCTGTCGGTCGCGGGACAGATCGCGCCGGCCGACGTCCCGCAGATCGCTGCGGCGGGGTACCGCGCCATCATCTGCAACCGCACCGATGGCGAAGCGCCCGACCAGCCCGGTTACAGCGAGATCGAGCAGGCCGCGCACGCCGCGGGGCTCGAGCTGCGCTACCTGCCCGCCGAATCCGGCAAGGTGACCGACGAGCAGGGCGCCGCCTTCGGGCTGCTGATGGACGAGTTGCCCAAGCCCGTGCTGGCCTACTGCCGCAGCGGCACGCGTTCGGCCACGATGTGGGCGCTATCGCAGTCGGGCCGGATGCCGCTGCCCGAGATCATCGAGACGGGCGCGAAGGCCGGTTTCGACCTGCGCGGCCTGGTGCGCCGCATCATGAACGGCGGCAAGACCCCGGTCGAGGTGGCGGACGCCTCGCACGAGGTCGTGATCGTCGGTGGCGGGGCCGCGGGAATCGCCGTCGCCTCCAGCCTGCTGGCGCGCAGCCCCGGGCTCGACATCGCCATCATCGATCCGGCGGACATCCACTATTACCAGCCAGGCTGGACGCTGGTCGGGGCAGGCGTCTTCAAGTCCGCGTTCACGGCACGCACCATGGCGGCCGTGCTGCCGCGCGGCGTGCACTGGATCAAGTCCGCCGTGGCCGCCTTCGAGCCCGAGCGCAACGCCGTGATCCTGGACGGATGCCGCGTGGTCTCCTACCGCCAGCTGGTCGTCTGTCCCGGCATCAAGCTCGACTGGCAGGGCATCGAGGGTCTCCCCGAGACCCTCGGGCGCAACGGCGTGACCTCCAACTACCGCTACGACCTCGCCCCCTACACCTGGCAGCTGGTGCAGAAATTGCGCGGCGGCAAGGCGGTCTTCACGCAGCCGCCGATGCCGATCAAGTGCGCCGGCGCGCCGCAGAAGGCGATGTACCTCTCGGCCGACCACTGGCGCCGCAGCGGGGTGCTGAAGGATGTCGACATCCAGTTCTGCAATGCCGGCGCCGTGCTGTTCGGGGTGGCGGATTACGTGCCGGCGCTGATGGAATACGTCGAGACCTACGGCATCGGGCTGAATTTCAACCGCAACCTCGTCGCGATCGACGGCCCCGCGCGCAAGGCGACTTTCCGCCAGGCCGGTGCCGACGGCAGCCAGCAGACCGTGAGCCTCGACTTCGACATGATCCACGTCGTGCCGCCGCAGAAGGCGCCCGACTTCGTCCGCGTCAGCCCGCTGGCCGACGCCGCCGGCTGGGTCGATGTCGACCCCGCGACGCTGCGCCACAAGCGCTTTGCCAACGTCTTCGCGCTCGGCGACGCGGGCAACACCACGAACGCCAAGACCGCCGCGGCCGCGCGCAAACAGGCCCCGGTGGTGGCGCACAACCTGCTCGCCACGCGCGGCGAGGCGCGCGGCGATGCCGCCTACGACGGCTACGGGTCCTGCCCGCTCACGGTCGAGCGCGGCAAGATCGTGCTCGCCGAGTTCGGCTACGGCGGCAAGCTCGCCCCGAGCTTCCCGGCGTGGCTGATCGACGGCACGCGCCCCTCGCGACTCGCGTGGTACCTGAAGGAGCGCATCCTGCCGCCGCTGTACTGGGACGCCATGCTGAAGGGGCGCGAGTGGATGGCCAAGCCGGAAATGGTCGGGTGAGCCCTCGCGCACCGACCCTGCTGAGGTATCTGCCCTCGCTGCCGATCCTGGCGTGGGCGAGGAACTACGACCGCGACACGCTCGCGAGCGACCTGCTCGCGGCGCTGATCGTCACGATCATGCTGATCCCGCAGAGCCTGGCCTACGCGCTGCTGGCCGGCATGCCGCCGGAGGCGGGCCTCTACGCGAGCATCGCGCCACTCGTGATCTACGCGCTGTTCGGCACCAGCCGCGTGCTGGCCGTCGGCCCGGTGGCCGTGGTCTCGCTGATGACCGCCACCGCCATCGGCGAACTCGCGGCGCCGGGCTCGGCGGCCTACGTCGCGGGAGCGATCACGCTGGCATTCCTCTCGGGACTGATGTTGTGCGCAATGGGCCTGCTGCGACTGGGCTTCCTCGCCAACTTCCTGAGCCACCCGGTGATCTCGGGTTTCATCTCGGCCTCGGCGCTGCTGATCGCGGCGGGGCAGCTGAAGACAATCCTCGGTGTCGAGGCCAGCGGACACTCGTTCGTGCAACTGGGCGTCGACCTCGCCCGGCATCTGTCGCAGACGCAACTGCTGAGCGCCGCGATCGGCGCCGGCGTCACCGCGTTCCTGTTCTGGGCCCGCAGCGCGCTGAAGCCGCTGCTGTTGCGGCGCGGACTCGCGGCGCGGCCGGCCGACGTGATCGTCAGGTCCGCGCCCGTGGCCGCCATCGCGGCGACTACGCTGCCGACCTGGCTGTTCGGCTGGCACGAGCAGGGGCTGAAGATCGTCGGCACGGTGCCGGCCGGGCTGCCCCCGTTCACGCTGCCGTCATGGGAGCCCGCGCTGTGGCAGGCGCTGCTGCTGCCGGCGCTGCTGATCAGCGTGGTGGGCTTCGTGGAATCCGTGTCGGTCGCCCAGACGCTCGCCGCGCGCCGGCGCCAGCGCATCGAGCCCGACCAGGAGCTGGTCGCACTGGGGGCGTCCAACCTCTCGGCCGCATTCAGCGGTGGCTTTCCCGTGACCGGCGGCTTCGCGCGCTCGGTGGTCAACTTCGACGCCGGCGCCCGCACGCCGGCCGCCGGCGCTTTCACGGCCGCGGGCATCGCGCTCGCCTCGCTGCTGCTCACGCCGGCGCTCTACTTCCTGCCCCAGGCCACGCTCGCCGCCACGATCGTCGTGGCCGTGCTCTCGCTCGTCGACGTCGGCATTTTCCGCCGCACGTGGACCTACTCGAAGACCGATTTCGTCGCGATGATCGCGACGGTGCTCGCGACGCTGACGGTCGGCGTCGAGATCGGCCTGGTCGCGGGCGTGGCGGTCTCGATCGCGCTGTTCCTGTTCCGCACCAGCCGCCCGCACATCGCCGAGGTCGGCCTGCTGCCGGGAACGGAGCATTTCCGGAACGTGCTGCGCCACCCGGTGAAGACGTCCCCACGCCTGGTCAGCCTGCGCGTCGACGAAAGCCTCTACTTCGCCAACGCGCGCGCGCTGGAAGACCGCGTCAACGACGCGGTGGCCACGCACCCCGAACTGCAGCACCTGGTGCTGCAGTGCTCGGCGATCAACGTCATCGACGCCAGCGCGCTCGAGAGCCTGGAGGCAATCGAACGGCGGCTGCGCGAGGCGGGCATCGCGCTGCACCTGAGCGAGGTCAAGGGGCCGGTGATGGACCGGCTGAAGCACACCGAGTTCCTGCACGGGCTGAGCGGCAAGGTCTTCCTCAGCCACTACCAGGCGATCGCGGAACTGACGCCCGAGGTGACGGGGCGCCACGCGGCGGACTGAGGAGCCTCAGTCCGCCGCGTCGCGATCCCGTGTGTCCCTCGCGGATGGCGCCGACGCGTTGGCCGCGACTACAATGCCGCCATGGCTGCTTCCCACGACCAGTTGCTGCGCGCACTCTCCGGCTTCCCCGAGATCCGGCTCGCGCTGCTGTTCGGCTCGAGAGCATCGGGGAGCCCGCGCGCCGACAGCGACATCGACCTCGCGGTTCTTGCCGATTCGCCTCTGGCCCCCGAGCGCCGCGCATCCATCATCGAGGCGGTAGCGCTGGCGACCGGCTGCCCGGTCGATCTCGTGGACCTGTACCATGCGCCCGAGCCGATCCTGGGCGAGGCTTTGAAGGGTGTGCGACTTCTGGGCAATGCGGCCACGCACGCGCAGCTCGTTTCCCGTCACGTACTGAATGCAGCGGATTTCCTGCCGTTGCGTGAACGCATACTCACCGAGCGCCGCTCCGCGTGGATCGGCTAGTCCTCCAGGAGAAGCTGGAGTCG
>CAYXJM010000051.1:0-10857 GCA_964465455.1 uncultured Klebsiella sp. | reverse complement strand
GCGCGCGTGCGCGACAACCCCAAGGTGCCCGCGCTCGAGCAGGAGCTCGCGGTCGCCTGCGCCGCGCAGAACATGCTTGTCGCCGCGCACGCGCTCGGCTTCGGCGGCATCTGGCGCACCGGCGCGGTGACCTGGACCGCGGAGCTGCGCGAGGAGCTCGGCCTGCCTGCGGGCGATCGCGTGCTCGGGTTCCTCTACCTCGGCACGCCGCAAGGCGCGCCCAAGCCGCTGGTCGACGTCGATCCTGCGGCGCATTTCCGCGCCTGGCCGGGCTGACCACGGCCGACGGCGGAACACCAGGAGTTCGCGCATGGACCTTCCCCGTTTCGAAACGCTGGCGCTCCAGCTCGAGCATCACGTCGCGCTGGTCGAGCTCAATCGCCCGGAGAAGGCCAATTCGATGAACGCCGCGATGTGGCGCGAGCTCGAGGAGTGCTTCCGCTGGTGCGATCGCGAGCCCGCCGTGCGCGCCGTGGTGCTGGCGGCGCGCGGCCGGCACTTCTGCGCCGGCATCGACCTGCAGATGTTCACGACCCTGGACGACCAGTCGCTGGAGCCGGGGCGGCGCGCCGAGCACCGGCGCAACCACATCGAGCGCCTGCAGGCGAACCTCACCGCCATCGAGCAGTGCCGCAAGCCGGTGCTCGCGGCGGTGCAGTACACCTGCATCGGCGGCGGCCTCGACATGATCAGCGCCTGCGACATGCGCTACTGCACCGAGGATGCGTACTTCGCGATCAAGGAGATCGAGCTCGGGATGGTCGCCGACGTGGGCACGCTGCAGCGCCTGCCGCGGCTGATCGGCGACGGCCTGATGCGCGAGCTGGCCTACACGGGCCGCAACATGGACGCGGAGGAGGCGCACCGCTACGGGCTGGTGAACCTGGTCTACGCGCATCGCGAGGAAATGCTCGCCGACGTCATGCGCATCGCGCACACCATCGCCCGGCGCTCGCCGCTGGCGGTCCGCGGCACCAAGGAGGTGCTGCTCTACGGCCGGGACCACGGCGTCGCCGACGGGCTGCGCTACGTCGCGAACTGGAACGCCGGGATGCTGAGCGCCGACGACCTGACGCGCTCGGTGCTGGCCGGCGGCAAGACCGACGAGCTCCGCTACGACGACTGAACCCGGCCCCGGCATCGCGCGCGCCCGGTGTCGTGGCGCGCCGGCCTGCCGGCTGGCGGGTACGCATTTTGCTGTGACGAGCGCGAATCGGGACGATGCCCGGGGGCGTGCTCATGTCCGGCATCCCGTTGCACCGTTTGCGTGCGCGCATCGACCCGGATGCACCACCATAATGCGAAAGCGATCGCCAACACGGGAGAAAGCCATGGGCAGCAGGGGTATTGCACGGGGGATGCGCGGGGCGGCGGCGCTCGCGCTCGCGGCGGGGGCGGCGCCGGTACTGGCGCAGGACGGCGGACCCGACGGGGCCAACACGGCGTGGATACTGACCTCCACGGCGCTGGTGCTGTTCATGACGCTGCCGGGGCTCGCGCTGTTCTACGGCGGCCTGGTGCGCACCAAGAACGTGCTGAGCGTGCTGATGCAGTGCTTCTCGATCGCCTGCCTGGCCTCCGTGCTGTGGTACGCGCTCGGCTACAGCATCGCCTTCGGCAGCGCCAACGCCTGGTTCGGCGGCTTCGGCAAGGCGTTCCTCGGCGGCATCGGCGAGGCCTCGCAGAGCGGCACCCTGCCCGAGACGGTATTCCTGATGTTCCAGATGACCTTCGCGATCATCACGCCGGCGCTGATCGTGGGCGGCTTCGCCGAGCGCACGCGTTTCTCGGCCGTGATGATCTTCTCGGCGCTGTGGCTGCTGCTGGTCTACGCGCCGGTTGCGCACTGGGTGTGGGGCGGCGGCTGGCTGCAGCAGATGGGGTTGCTCGATTTCGCGGGCGGCACGGTGGTGCACATCACCGCGGGCGTCGCGGCGCTGGTCTCGGCGCTGGTGATCGGCAACCGCAACGGCTTCGGCGTGACCGCGATGCCGCCGCACAACATGACCATGACGGTCACCGGCGCCGGCATGCTCTGGGTCGGCTGGTTCGGCTTCAACGCGGGCAGCGCGCTGGCGGCCAACGGCGACGCCGGCATGGCGATGCTGGTCACCCATCTCTCGGCGGCGGCGGGGGCGCTGGCGTGGCTCGGCATCGAGTGGGTGAAGTTCGGCAAGCCCAGCGCCCTCGGCGCGGTCACCGGCCTCGTCGCCGGCCTCGGCACGATCACGCCGGCCTCCGGCTACGTCGGTCCGGCGGCGGCGCTCGTGATCGGCACCACGGCCGGCACCGTGTGCTTCTTCGCCACGCAGTGGGTCAAGCGTGTGCTGAAGATCGACGACTCGCTGGACGTGTTCCCGGTGCACGGGGTGGGCGGCATCCTCGGCACGCTGGCCGCCGGGATCTTCGCGAGCAGCGGGCTCGGCATCTTCAGCGGGCAGGGGCTCGCGGCGGGGCGCGGCATCGGCGCGCAGCTGCTGGTGCAGGCCGCCGGCGTGGTGACGGTCGCCCTGTACACGGCGCTGATGACGTGGCTGCTGCTGCGCGTCGCCGGCGCGCTGGTCGGGCTGCGCGTCAGCGCCGAGGAAGAGACCGAGGGGCTGGACGTCGTGCTGCACAACGAGCGTGGCTATGACCTCTGAGGTCGCGGCGCGCGAGCTCGTGCTCTACCACACGGCGGGCTGTCACCTCTGCGAGCTGGCGGAGGCCATCGTGCGGCCGCTGGCCGCGGCGGCCGGGACGCGCGTGCGGCTCGTCGACATCGCCGACAGCGACGCGCTGATGGCGCGCTACGGCGTGCGCATCCCGGTGCTGGCGAACCCGGCGGTGCCCGGCGAGGAGATCGGCTGGCCCTTCGACGAGGCCGCCGTGCGCGGCCTGCTGGCGGCGGTCAGCCGAGCACGCCGTCCTCGAGGCCGCCCAGCGTCTGGCTGACCCAGTGCAGGCTCTCGAGGTAGGCCCGCTCGGCGCCCTCCTGGTCGATGCCGTGCGCGGCCAGCTCGCGCCACGGCACCCGGTCCCATGACGCCGTCTCGAAGGCCAGCGCGGTCTCGAGCACGGCGCCCATGCAGCCCTCGCGCCCGAGCAGCGCCGCGCGCAGTTCGGCGCTGAGCGACATGCTCTCGACGAGGACCTCGAGTTCCTCGTCCATGAACGCGTCCAGCGTCGACAGGATGCCGGCAGTGAAGCAGCGTCCCGGCGCCGCGCCCGTCGCGATGTCGCCGAGCAGCTCGCAGAAGCGCGCGCGCCGCATCGCGATGCGCGTGAGCTCCGAGGGCTTGCCGCCTATGCGCGCCAGCACAAGCAGGTAGCACCAGCCGCGCACGCGCTCCACGCCCAGCGCGGCGATCGCCTCGCGCACCGATTCGATCGGGCGCGCGCGGCGGTATAGCGGGGAATTGATCAGCCGGATCAGGCTGAAGCTGAGCACCGGGTCGGCGGACACGCTGGCCGCGAGCTCGCCGACGCCGATGTCCGGGTCCGCGAGCTGCGTCATCAGCGCCGCCAGAGCCGGCAGCGCCGGCGCTGCGCGCCGCCCGCGCAGCAGCTGCGGGCGCGCGAGGAAATAGCCCTGGAAATAGCTGAACCCGAGATCGATGCACTGGTTGTACATCTCCCAGGACTCGATCTTCTCGGCGAGCAGGCGCAGCGGGTAGTTGCGCAGTTGCCGCACCTCGGCGCGCAGCTTGACCTCGCCGAGCTCGAGCACGTCGAGCTTCACGATGTCGGCCAGTTCCACCAGCGGCTCGAGCGAGGGATGGTGCTGGAAGTCGTCGAGCGCGATGCGGTAGCCCTGCGCGCGCAGACGGCGCACGCTGTCGAGCAGCTCCGGGGTCACGGCGACGTCCTCCAGCACCTCGACCACCAGGTGCTGCGGGTCCACGGGCGGCGGGTTCAGGATGAGGTGCTTGGTGAAGTTGATGAACGCCGGCTTGCCGTCCGTGACGTCCATGATGCCGGCGCCGCCGAAGGCGCTCAGCAGCACGCGCGACGAGGCCTCGTCGCCGTCGTGCACCTCGGCTGCCTCGGGCGAGATCGCGCGGTACAGCAACTCGAAGGCCACCACGTTCAGCGAGGCGTCGTAGATCGGTTGCCTGGCGAGCAGGATCGGCTGATCCGGCATGGCGCGTGATTCTCCGGAGGGCGTCTGAGGGCGGGCGCCATCATTGCACCGCCGCCTGCCAGCGGCAATAGCGTCAGCCGGCGTGCGCCGCCTGGAGGTGCCAGGGGTTGCGGATCAGCCGTTCGGCGGGCTCCACCACCGGAACCTGGCGTCCCTCGAGGTAGGCATAGATCACCGCGAAGCTCAGCACGTTCTGCACGTACTGGCGCGTCTCGGGGAACGGGATGGTCTCGACGAAGCGGTCGTGCTCCACCGTCGCCGGCAGCGCCTGCAGCCACTGCTTCACGCGCCCGGGACCGGCGTTGTACGCGGCGGCGGCCAGGATGCGGTTCTGCTGGAACTGGTCGAGCATCATGCGCATGTAGCGGCTGCCGAGCGCGACGTTGGTCGCGGGGTCGAGCAGGTCCCGGCTGCCGCGGTAGGCGATGCCGGTCTTGCGCGCGGTGAGCTCTGCGGTGGCGGGCATCAGCTGCATCAGGCCGAGCGCGCCCGCCGGCGATTTCACGCTCGCGTTCAGCGCACTCTCCTGGCGCGCGATCGCGTAGAGCCAGTTCTGCCCGAGGCCCTGCTGGCGCGCCGCGCGCGCGAAATCCTCCGCATAGAGCGCGGGGAAGCGCAGCTCCAGGGCGTTGCGCTCACCGGCGCCGATCAGCGTGCCGATCGCGAGCTGGTGCCAGCCCCAGCGGCTGGCGAGGTGCGCCGCGGCGAGGCGCCCGGACGCGTCCATGCGGCCCGTCGCGTGCAGCCACTCGCGCCGCGACGCGAGCGCGTCGCCGACCAGCTGGAACTCGCGCGCGCGGCGCACGCCCGGATCGTCCGCGACGGCGCGCAGCAGCTCTTCGCTGACCGGCTGCGGCTGGTGCTGCATCGCGTAGTCCCGGCCGAGGCGGTCGGCAGCGAGGAAGCCGTAGTAGCTGCGCGTCGCGCCGAGTTGCGCGAAGACGGCCTCCGTCGCGTCGCCGCCGAACGCGGCGTCGCGGCCGCGCGCGGCCCAGTATTGCCAGCGCTCGCTGGCCGCCAGTGGCGGCGCGAGCAGGTCCAGCGCGGACAGCACGTCGTCCCAGCCCTCGCCGCGCAGCGCGAGGCGCACCGCCTGCTCGCCGAGCTGGTCGGTGCGCAGGCGGGCATCGAGCCCCATGATCCAGCGCATCGCCGTTTGCGGCGAGCTCGCGGCCAGCGCGCTGGCGACGCGCGGCGCGGCGCGCGCGAGCGCGGACGCATCGAACTGCGCGTTGCGCGCGTACTGCTCGAAGGCGAGGCGCGCCGCACCGGCGTCGCGCGCGGCGAGACGCGACAGCCCGAACGCGACGATCGCGTCGTGGTGCGGGTTGCCCGCGGTGAAGCGCTCCGTCTGCCGCACCAGCGCCGGCTCGTCGGCGACGCGCAGGAACAGCTCGGCGTCGGCGCGTGCCGGCGCGTCGAGGAAGCGCGTGAGGTAGCGCGCGAGCGGCGTCTCCGCGGCGCCCATCGCGCCCTCGAAGCGTTGCCACGCCAGAGCGGGCGACGGATTGCCGCGCGCCATCCACGTCTCGAGCAGCCGGTCGCAGGATCGCGGCAGCGAGCGCGGCGCCGCCCAGATCGCGGCGGCCGCGCGGTCCGCATCGAGGCTCGCGCCGGTCCTGTACAGCGCCCAGGCGTGGTCGCAGCGCCGCGCGGTGTTCGCCGGGGCCTCGACGTAGTGGCGCAGGAACTCGGTCCAGCGCTCGTGCGCGGCCAGCCGCGGCAGCCACGCATCGCGCAGCCGCGCCGCGGGCAGGTCGTCGCCGTGGCGCGCGAGGAAGGCCTCCACTTCCGCCGCCGGCATCGCGTCCAGGCGCCGGCGCAGTTCCTCGAGCTCGAGGTAAGGGTAGAGCGGGTAGTCGGCCAGCAGGCCGCGGGCGCGGAAGAAGGGCCGCGGATCGCCGCGTTCGAGGGCGCTCGCGACGGCGCGGTACTGCTGGCGCTGCGTGGCGAGCAGGTCCTCGCCGGCGCTGGCGCCGGCATGCAAGCCGCCCGCGCCGGGCAGCAGCGCCAACGCCAGGACGAGGCGGCGCAGACTGCGGGCGGGCGAACGGAACGGCATGCGGGGACAGCTACGGTGGCGCGGCCTCGCGCGCCGGGGAATCAGCCTTCGCGCGACTTCACCCGCACGGCGAGCACGTCGCACCGCGCGCCGTGAAGCACGCCGTTGGCGGTCGAACCCATCAGCAGCGACAGGCCGTGGCGGCCGTGGCTGCCGACCACGATCAGGTCGGCGCCGATGTCGTCGGCAACGTGGTGGATCTCCGTCTCGGGACGGCCCACGACGAGATGGCGGTTCTTCTCGGGGATGTTCAGCGGATCGCAGAGCTGCGTCATGTGCGCACGCGCCTGCTTGTGGATTTCCTCCTGGATGCCGGAGAAGTCCATCGGGATGTCGCCGCCGTAGGCGAAACTGAGCGGCTCGATCACGTGGATGACGCTGAGCTCGGAGCCGAACGCAGTGCGCAGCGCGACCGCGCGATCGACCACCTGCCGCGATTCGCCGGTCAGGTCGAGGCCCAGGAGAATGTGACGGTATGCGCTCATCGGCCGTGTTTCCTCGTTGTTGACCCTGCCGGAATCCCTTCGGCTACCATAGCCGAAAATTTGCCGGCGCCGCAATTGTCGCCGCGGCACCGGGGAGATGACGATGAAGGCCTTTCTTCTGGTCGTGGGGCTCGCGGTGCTGTTCGTGCTCGGGCCCGTTCTCGCGATGCGCCCCTCGCCGCGAACCGCCCAGCTCGCGCGCCTGCGCGCGCGCGCGGTCGCGGCGGGCTTGCGCGTGCGCGTCGACGGCGCGCGCAATCGCGACGGCGTGGTCGACTACGTGCTGCCGTGGCGGCTGGACGACCTGCAGGAGGTGCGCGGCACGCGCCTGGAGCTTCGCCGCGCCGACGACGGAACGTGGCAGGACGCCGCGACCCGGGAGGCAGCGCAGGCGTCGTTCCGCGACGTTTGCGCGGCCGTTCCGGCCGGCGTCTCGGGGTTGCGCAGCCTCGACGAGGGGCTGGCGGCGGAGTGGAACGAGAAGGGGCGCGACGAGGACGTGGAGCGGATCCGCGACGCGCTGCTCGGGCTGCGCGCGGCGGTGATCGCCCCCGCGACGGCGCCCGCCGCGACGCGCCGCGCAAGGGACATCCGCACTTGACCCTGTGGGGGGCAGCCCGTATATATGGCGCCTCTTTTTTTCCTCCCTTCCTTATTTACCCTGGAAATCCGACAGCATCATGGGCAAGGCACTGGTCATCGTGGAGTCGCCGGCGAAGGCGAAGACCATCAACAAGTATCTCGGCCGCGACTTCGTCGTGAAGTCGAGCGTGGGCCACATCCGTGACCTGCCGACCAGCGGCAACGCGAAGACCACCGATGCCGCGGAGCGTGCCCGCAGCGCCGCCGCGACGCGCAAGATGTCGGAAAAGGAAAAGGCGAAGCACCGCGAGAAGAAGGCGCGCGAGCAGCTGGTGAAGCGCATGGGCGTCGACCCGGAGCACGGCTGGCGAGCGAACTACGAGGTGCTGCCGGGGAAGGAGAAGGTCGTCGCGGAACTGCGCAAGGCCGCGAGCGGCGCCGACGCGATCTATCTCGCGACCGACCTCGACCGCGAGGGCGAGGCCATCGCGTGGCACCTGCGCGAGGCCATCGGCGGCGATCCGGCGAAGTACCGCCGCGTCGTGTTCAACGAGATCACGCGCAGCGCCATCAAGGAGGCCTTCGAGCGCCCGTCGCAGGTCGACATGGATCGCGTCAACGCGCAGCAGGCACGGCGCTTTCTCGACCGCGTGGTCGGCTACATGCTCTCGCCGCTGCTGTGGGAGAAGGTCGCGCGCGGCCTGTCGGCCGGTCGCGTGCAGTCGGTGGCGGTGAAGCTGCTGGTCGAGCGCGAGCGCGAGATCCGCGCCTTCGTGCCCGAGGAGTTCTGGGAGCTTCATGCCGAGACGCTGACCGCCGCGAAGGAGGCGTTGCGCCTCGAGGTGCGCAAGGAAGGCGAGCAGAACTTCCGGCCCGGCAGCCGCGAGGAGGCCGAGCGCGCGGTGCGCCTGCTCGAGAAGGCGCGTTACGTCGTCAGGGCGCGCGAGGACAAGCCCACGCGCACCCGTCCCGCGGCGCCGTTCATCACCTCGACGCTGCAGCAGGCCGCGAGCACGCGCCTCGGCTTCAGCGTGAAGAAGACGATGATGCTCGCCCAGCGCCTCTACGAGGCGGGCTTCATCACCTACATGCGTACGGACTCGACCAACCTGAGCGCCGAGGCGGTCGCGGCCTGCCGCGACTACATCGCCGCGAAGCACGGCGCGAGGTACGTGCCGGAGAAGCCCAACGTGTATGCCAGCAAGTCCGGCGCGCAGGAAGCGCACGAGGCGATCCGCCCGTCGGACGTGACGCTCGCGCCCGAGGCGCTCGAGGGCGTGGAACGCGACGCAATGAAGGTCTACGAGCTGATCTGGCGCCAGTTCATCGCCTGCCAGATGCCGGCGGCCGAATACCTCAGCACCGCGCTCGAGGTGGCCGCGGGCGACTTCGAGCTGCGCGCGCGCGGTCGCATCCTGCAGTTCGACGGTTTCCTGCGGGTGCTGCCGGCGGCGGCGCGCAAGGACGAGGACGTCGAGCTGCCCGACGTGGCGGTGGGCGCCGAGCTCGCGCTGCAGCAGCTGGTGCCCAGCCAGCATTTCACGAAGGCGCCTCCGCGCTACACCGAGGCCACGCTGGTGCGCGAGCTCGAGAAGCGCGGCATCGGCCGGCCCTCGACCTATGCCTCGATCATCTCCACGATCCAGGACCGCGGCTATGCGCGCCTCGAGAGTCGCCGCTTCTACGCCGAGAAGCTGGGCGATATCGTCACCGACCGCCTGGCCGAGAAGTTCACCAACCTGATGGACTACGGCTTCACCGCCAGCATGGAGGAGTCGCTCGACGAGGTCGCCTCGGGCGAACGCAACTGGCTCAAGGTGCTCGACGATTTCTACGCCGACTTCTCGTCGCGGCTCGACGCCGCCAAGGCCGACGACGGCGGCATGCGCGGCAACCTGCCGGTCGGGACCGACATCGCGTGCCCGGCCTGCGGTCGGCCGATGCAGATACGCACCGGCAGCACCGGCGTGTTCCTCGGCTGCTCGGGCTACTCGCTGCCGCCGGCGGAGCGCTGCAAG
The DNA here is from genome assembly GCA_964465455.1 of uncultured Klebsiella sp. Classification (GTDB taxonomy): domain Bacteria; phylum Pseudomonadota; class Gammaproteobacteria; order Pseudomonadales; family UBA5518; genus UBA5518. The sequence goes on along the minus strand of CAYXJM010000051.1, from coordinate 1,587 downwards.
GAAACCATCAACCTGGTGCACGGCGACGAGGTCGTGCACGACGAGAGCGACGAGGACGAGGAGGCCGAGTCGCGGGTGCTGCGCACGCGCCATCGCTGCGCGCGCTGCGGCACCGCGATGGACAGCTACCTCGTGGACTCGACGCGCAAGCTCCACGTCTGCGGCAACAACCCCGACTGTCCGGGCTACGAGATCGAGACCGGTCGCTTCAAGCTGAAGGGCTACGAGGGCCCGGTCATCCCCTGCGACAAGTGCGGCGCGGACATGCAGCTGAAGACCGGGCGCTTCGGCAAGTACTTCGGCTGCACCGCGAGCGGCTGCGGCAACACGCGCAAGCTGCTGCGCAACGGGCAGCCCGCGCCGCCCAAGATGCCGCCGGTGCCGATGCCGCACCTGAAGTGCCAGAAGGTCGACGACTTCTACGTGCTGCGCGACGGCGCCTCGGGCCTGTTCCTGGCGGCGAGCAAGTTCCCGAAGAACCGCGAGACGCGCGCGCCGCTGGTCGAGGAACTGCAGTCGGTGCGCGAACAGCTCGACCCGAAGTACGCCTACCTGCTGACAGCGCCCGCGCGCGATGACGCCGGCAACCCGGTGCAGGTCCGCTACAGCCGCAAGATGCGCCGCCAGTACGTGATGAGCGAGATCGACGGGAAGCCGACCGGCTGGCGCGCCTACGAGCGCGACGGCAAGTGGGTGGTGAGCAAGGACGACTGAGCCGGCCGTGGGCGGCGCGCTGCGGGCGCGCCACGCGGCGGCGGACTAGAATTCACTCCGGGGCTGGCGGTTGGCGCTGCCCGGCACCTGCTGGAGGACGCCCGTTTGGCGGCATCACTGCTGGAAATCGTCGAGCTCGCCTCCGGCGAGGTCGTGCTGCGCCGCCCGGGCGGGGACGGCGAGCCGCTGGTGCGCATCCGCTTTTCCGCGGATTCGCGCGAATACCTCTCGGACGCGCGGCTGGAAGTGGCCAAGGCGATGATCGAGGCGGGCATCCAGGCGGCGGCGCACCTGGCCGGCGGCGAGGCCGAGCTCGAATACGTCGGCGCGCGCGAGGACGGCGAGAGGGTACTGCACTAGTCCCTCTGCGGGTCGCCATTCATGGCGACAGCAGCATCCAGCAAGGCACCTGTCGGCATGAATGCCGACCCACGTGAACGGCGGGTTACAGGCGCAGCACGCCGACGCTGATGCCTTCCAGCGTGAATTCGTGCTCGCGCAGGTCGACGCGGATCGGCGCGAAATCGGGGTTCTCGGGCAGCAGTTCCACCAGGTGGCGGTCGCGCGTGCGGTGCAGGCGCTTCACCGTGACCTCGTCGTCGATGCGCGCCACCACGATCTGGCCCTCGCGCGCCTCGACGGTGCGGTGCACCGCGAGCAGGTCGCCGTCGAGGATGCCCGCATCCTTCATGCTCATGCCGCTGACGCGCAGGAAGTAGTCGGCCGCCGGCGAGAACAGGCGCGCCGGTATCTGCACGTGCTGCTCGATGTGCTCCGCGGCCAGCAGCGGGCTGCCGGCCGCGACGCGTCCGACCACCGGGATGCCGCTCTCGCCGCTCAGGCGTATGCCGCGCGAGGCGCCCGCGGTCATCT
>CAYXJM010000050.1:8976-10873 GCA_964465455.1 uncultured Klebsiella sp. | reverse complement strand
GCTTCCGGGATCGCCGCGCCGGCGGCGCCCATCCCGACCAGGTTGCGCCACACCTCGGCGCAACAGGCCTCCTTGCCGTCGAGGACCGTGCGCACCGCCGCCGGGGTGCTGGTGTCGGCCAGCATGCGGCGTACCTCCTGCTGCAACAGGCGCTGGTCATCGGAGAAATCGAAATTCACGGGGTTGGCCTCCTTCACGGCTGCAGAAAAATCAGGGCCCCGAAGGGCCCTGGACAGTTACGGGTCGAGCGCCCCGGTTCAGAACTCGACGATCACGTTCAATGTCTCCCGAAGGTCGATATAAAGCTTGTGAAACATCGCCCGGGTTCACACGGGATCGATCTGGCGTGCGCAGAGTAACGCAAACGCGCGCAGGGTGCGCCCCGGCGCGCAGGTCTCCGATCACAGGCACCTCCGTGCCGCTGGCCCCATCATAGCCGGCCTTGCCGAGCGCCGCGACGCCGGCGCAGAACGTCACGATGGCCTCGGCGCCGTCCCCGACCACGCCGCGCGCGGCCTCCTCGACGCGCGGGATCACCTGCGTGCGTACGAGCCCGCTCCCGCTGGCGGCATATTGAGCTGAATCAGTCGGTACTTTGAGCCGTTCTGTCGTTGTCGCGGGCCGCCGCCGCGTCCAGCATGACGACGCCTGGTTTCCACGCCAAATATAAACAGCCAACGTCCCGGAGAATTACTCCCGATGATCACGCCATGCACGCGTTCGAAGCTTGCCGGCAGCGCCACGATGCTCGCTGCCATCTGTCTCGGTGCCGAAGCCCTTGCGCAGCCACCCGGCTCTGCGTCGGAGTCGTTGCAGCTCGAGGAAATCATGGTGACGGCGCGCCGCCAGGAGGAATCCCTGCAGCAGACCCCGGTCGCGGTGACCGCCCTGCCGGGAAGCCTGCTCGACAAGCTGAACGTGCAGGACGTGAGCAAGCTCGGGCAGCTTGCGCCGAACCTCGTCATCACGCAGCAGACCAGCAGCCTGAACGCAGCGGCCATCTATATCCGGGGCATCGGCCAGAACGAGCCTGCGGCCAATGCAGAGGCTGGTGTCGGAATCTATCTGGATGGCGTCTACATCGCGCGCACGGCCGGTGCCATATTCGATCTCGTCGATGTCGAGCGCATCGAGGTCCTGCGTGGCCCGCAGGGGACGCTGTTCGGACGGAACACGACTGGTGGAGCTGTACAGCTGGTCAGCAGGAAGCCGGGGGACGAGTTTGGCGTGGAGGCAAAGGCCGGCTACGGCAGCTACGACGACTGGTACACGCGCGCGCGGATCGACACGGGCCAGCTCGGCAGTTCCACGATCAAGGCGACGCTCGCCTACCTGCACCGCGAGCGTGACGGGTATTTCGACAACGAGCTCGCGAGCGACGACGAGGACCCGGGCTCCCTTGGCAGCGACTCCGTCTGGCTGGGCGTGCGCGGTGATCTCGGCGACAGCCTTTCCGCCGATTTCGTGCTCGACTACAGCGAGCGCGAAGGTGCGCCGGTATTCTTCCAGATGGTCGCCGCGAACCAGGACGTGCGCAACTTCTACGGCCAGTCGCCCGCCTACGGCGGGGCTCCCTTCGTGGTCACCGGGAGACGACTCGACGATGGCCAGCAGGCGCCCTTCGACGACCGCTTCGAGAGCGAGAGCGAGGTATTCGGCAGCGCGCTCACGCTCCAGTACGACATCAACGAGGCGTTGGCCGTGAAGTCGATCTCCGCTTACCGCTACTTCAACCAGGACACGATCTGCAGCCTCACCGGGAGCGGCGTGATGCGCGGCTTCGTGCTCGATCCGGTCAGCTACGCGCCGGTGGGCATAGACGATCTCAATGGCCCCTACGATTGCAACAACGCCCCGCAGCGCCAGGACCAGTATTCGCAGGAATTGCAGCTGGTGG
>CAYXJM010000050.1:0-8876 GCA_964465455.1 uncultured Klebsiella sp. | reverse complement strand
TGCAACAACGCCCCGCAGCGCCAGGACCAGTATTCGCAGGAATTGCAGCTGGTGGGCGCCACGGAGCGCTGGAAGTACGTCGGCGGTGTTTTCTATTTCAACGAGACGGCCGACGAGTACAACAGGCAACGCCTCACCTTCGTGCTTCCCGGCGGCACGGCGGGGTTGAACCTCGCCCCGGTCTCCGCCTTCGGCGGCGAGACGACCTCGAAGGCGATCTTCGGCCAGGCGAGCTACCGGCCGACGGTGCTGGACGACAGGCTCGAGGTCTCGGTCGGCGGGCGCTACACGAAGGACGAGAAGACCTTCTTCTCTTCGGCGTATGCGGAGGAAGGCGATCAGGATTTCGACAATGCGTCCTGGCTGCTCTCGTTCAACTACCAGCTCTCGGATGACCTGATGGGATATGCGCGTGTGTCGACCGGCTACAAGGCGGGCGGCTTCTCGCCGCGCTCGGCGGTGCTGTCGAGCTTCGAGCCCGAAGAGGCGACGGCCTACGAGGCGGGGCTCAAGAGCGAGTGGTTCGACAAGCGCGTGCGCGCGAACCTGGCGCTGTTCCACACGGTCTACGACGATCTGCAGATTTCGCAGTTCCTGGCGGATTCCTCGGGATCGAGCGCCATCATCGTCAACGCCGGTGAAGCGACCTTCCAGGGCGTCGAGGCGGAAGTCGCCGCGCTGGTGAGCGAGAACCTGACGTTGACCGCGTCGTGGGGATACACCGACCCGACCTACGACGAATACCTGTACCGCGATCCGCAGACGAACGAGCTGATCGACGTATCGGACGACGCGCGATTCGTGCAGATGGTGCGCAACAACTGGCACCTGAGCGCCGACTACGTGTTCCCGCCGCTGTCGTTCGGCGAACTGAGCGCCCGCGTGGACTATGCGCAGAGTTCGGAGCGCTACATGTTTCCGCTCGATCGGGAGACGCCCTTCAACGAGGAGATCCACGATCCGGGTCACGAGAACCTGAGCGCGCGCATTGCCGTTGCCGACATGCGCCTGGGCGACGAGGGCACCTGGGAAATAGGCGTATGGGGCGACAACCTGACAGACCAGAACAACGTGGGTGACGGCATCGACTTCGGCGGCCTGGGGTTCGCGGGCAAGTACTGGCTCCAGCCGCGTCGCTTTGGGGTCGACGTCAAGCTGAAGCTCTGAACGTTGCCCAGCCCCGCAGACGGGACCGAATGACGAGTCGGCCGGTCCCGGTCTGCGCCGGGGATCAACTGCCCTGAGGAGGATTCAGAGCATATGAGCATGGCACGCAAGCGTCTCCTGCTCTGGTCGCTGGGTGGCCTGCTCGCGATCGTCGGCATCGTGCTGGGGATAGGGGGCGCCTGGCTGCTGGGTCTCGGCGGATCGGCCTATTACCTGCCCGCGGGCTTGGCGCACCTGGTCACTGGCGTCCTGATCAGCCGCGGCAGGGTGCTCGGCGTCTGGATCTACTGTGCCGTTTTTGTGGCGACTCTCGCCTGGGCCCTCGCCGAGGTCGGCCTCGATTTCTGGCTGCTGCTGCCGCGCATCGGTCTGCCGCTGGTCCTGGCGCTCTACATGTTCACGCCGTGGATGCGCACGCAGCTCGGGCTGCGGGCGGCGATCCCGGCGCATACCGGGAGTGGCGCGGGCGGGCGGGCCGCACGGGCTGTCGTGATCGCCGCGGCAGGCCTTGCCGCGCTGGTGGCCGCGGGATTGCTGCTCAGGGGCGGTGGCGAGGACGCGCGGCCGCCCGCGCCCGGCACCGCGGACCGACCTGCAACCGACTGGGCCGACTACGCGGGGAACAAGGCGGGCACCCGGTTCTCGCCGGCAGCACAGATCACACGGGAAAACGTATCCGGGCTGCGTGTCGCCTGGACGTACCGCAGCGGAGATCTTCCGGAAAATTACCCGGACAGCCGCGCCCCGCAGATGTTCCAGGCGACGCCGCTGCAGATCGGCGACACGCTGTACCTGTGCACGCCGCGAGATATCGTCGTTGCCCTCGATGCGGACACCGGCACGGAGCGGTGGCGATACGATCCCGGGGTCGACGAGACGGGCGTCCAGACCCTTGCCTGCCGGGGGGTTTCCTATCACCGCTCGAATGTTGCGCAGGCGGCGGATTGCGCGCGTCGCATACTGGTGTCCACGGTCGATGGCCGGATGATCGCGCTGGATGCGCAGACGGGGCGGCCCTGCCAGGGCTTTGGTGATGACGGGGAGATCTCGCTTCGCAGCGGCCTGGGCCAGGTGCGGGGCGGTTTCCATACGGTCACCTCGCCCGCGATCGTCGTCGGCGACGTGGCGGTCGTCGGCAGCTTCGTGCTCGATAACATGACGGTCGACGCGCCCTCGGGTGTCGTGCGGGCATTCGATGTCATCAGCGGCAGGCAACTGTGGAGCTGGGATGCCGGTCGGGAGGATCCCGGTACCCAACTGGAGCCCGACGAGACTTACGTGCCCGGATCGCCGAACGCCTGGAGCCTGTTCAGTGCGGATGAAGATCTGGGCCTCGTGTACATCCCGACGGGCAACCCGTCGCCGGATTATTTCGGCGGGCTGCGAAGCCCGGCGATGGAGCGCTACGTCAGCTCGGTCGTCGCCCTCGATGTTGCCACCGGCGATCTGCGCTGGTCGTTCCAGACGGTGCATCACGATCTGTGGGATTACGACGTAGGGTCCCAGCCGGTGCTCGTCGATATGCCCGTGGACGGTGAGCGTGTTCCGGCATTGATCCAGGCGACCAAGCAGGGTGAGATCTTCGTGCTGGACCGCAGGAACGGTCGCCCCCTCGGGCCGATCGAGGAACGGCCGGTGCCGCGCGGCGACGTACCGGGCGAGCACTACGCCGCGACGCAGCCGGTTTCCCTCGCGCTGCCGAGCCTCGCGCCGCCGGCGTTGCGCGAAGCGGATATGTGGGGCGCTACGCCGCTCGACCAGCTCTGGTGCCGGATCGAGTTCCGCAGGCTGCGCTACCTGGGGCTCTTCACGCCGCCGTCGCTCGGGAACAGCCTGATCTTTCCCGGCAACAACGGCATCATGAACTGGGGCAGCGTTGGCGTGGATGCCGCGCGCGGCATCCTGGTAGTGCCCAGCTCGTATATGCCGATGACGCTGCAACTCGTCCCGCGAGCGCGCGCGCCGGCGACAGACCAGATCGTGCTCGACGGACGCGCTGCCGTCTCGCCGATGAAGGGCACGCCCTATGCGGTGCGCACCGAACGCCCGTTCGCCTCGCTGCTGGGCCTGCCCTGCACTGCGCCGCCGTGGGGGAAACTGACCGCGATGGACCTCGAGACCCGCCAGGTGCTCTGGCAGAGGCCCCTCGGGACAACCGCCGACCACGCGCCGTTGCGCATTCCGGTTCCCGGTGTGTTCAATCAGGGCGGCCCGCTGGTGACTCGGGGCGGCGTGGTCTTCATCGGTGCGGCAATGGACAACTATCTGCGTGCCTTCGATCTCGACAGCGGCACGGAGCTGTGGAAAGGCAGGCTTCCCGCGGGCGGCCAGGCCACGCCCATGAGCTACGTCTCGCCGCGCACGGGCAGGCAGTACGTGGTGATCGCCGCGGGCGGGCACCAGTTCATGAGCACGACCATCGGCGATTACGTGGTCGCCTACAGCCTGGAGCCAGGCGCCCCCCCGCAGCAACGAGAGGACTGAACCATGCGCGCGGCGATATTCGAAGAGACGGGACGTCCCCTGAGCGTGGTGACGGTCGAGGATCCGCGACCGGCGCCCGACCAGGTGGTGATCGAGGTCGCGCATTGCGGCATCTGCGGCTCCGATCTGCATGTCACGCAACAGGGCCTGGTTCCCCCCGGAACCATCCTGGGGCATGAGTTCGCCGGCACCATCGTCGAGACAGGCCGCGAGGTCGGCGGCGATTGGCGGGTGGGCGACCGCGTAACCGCGCTGCCGATCCAGGCGTGCCGGAGCTGCGAGCCCTGCGTGCTCGGGCTGCCCGGCCTGTGCGGCAGTGTCCTGTTCACCGGTACGACGCTGGAATCCCCCGGCGCCTATGCGCAGTACGTGCGGGCGCGAGGGACGATGCTGCAGCGCCTGCCTGCGGGGGTCTCCTTTGCCGAGGGCGCGCTGGTTGAGCCGCTTGCCGTTGCCCATCACGCGGTAGGCCTGGCGGGCGAGCTGCGCGGGGCGTCGGTGCTGGTGATCGGCGCGGGGCCCATCGGCGTCGGGATCGCGCTGTTCGCGCGCCTGGCGGGCGCGCGTCACGTGGTGGTCAGCGAGCCGGCGCCCGGGCGCCGCCAAACGGCGCTCGCGATGGGCGCCACGCATGCGATCGATCCGGGCGCCGGCCCGGTCGCCGGGGCCTTCGCCGCGCTGGCGGGCAGCCGCCCGGGCGTGGTGTTCGAATGCGTCGGCAATCCGGGGATGCTGCAGCATGCGATCGAATTGGCCGGTGTGCGCGGCCGGGTGCTCGTGGCCGGCGTCTGCCTCGAGGAGGACCGCATCCGGCCGCTCGCCGCCCTGGGCAAGGAAGTCCACCTGCAGTTCTCGCAATGCTACACGGAGCGCGACTTCTCGGACGTGATCGACGCGATCGCGCACGGGAGGGCCGATCCCGCCCCGATGCTCACCCGGACCATCGGCTTCGATGAACTGCCGTCCGCCTTCGAAGCGCTGCGGCAACCCGGCGAGCAATGCAAGTTGCTCATCGACCCGCGCTGAGGTGTCCGGGAGCGGGCCGCGTTCGCTCGGGTCCGTTCCATGGACAGTTCCGCGGAACATGAACGGAGGAAACACTCATGCACAGACAACTGGAGGCCACGTGATGTCCTGTACCGGCAGTATTCGACCCCCGCCAGCATTCCTCGAGCGGCCATATTCGATCGAGGCGCTTCGCTGGCGAGCGGAATGGATCCGCATGGAAACGATCCGCCAGATCGCCGGTGCGGGTCTCGGCCATTATTCCAGCACCTTCAGCGCCGCCGAACTGCTGGCGGTGCTCTACTACCGGACGCTGCGCCTCGATCCGGCGAACCCGCAATGGCCGGGGAGGGACAAGTTCCTGCTCGGCAAGGGGCATATCGGCGTCGGGTTGTGGCCGATCCTGGCGGACCTGGGCTATTTTCCCGCTGCCTGGCTGGATGATTTCGGGCAGATGGACGCGCCGCTCACCGATCATCCGGTCATGCGCCAGGTCCCCGGCGTGGACTTCAGTTCCGGGGCGCTCGGTCACAACCTGTCGGTGGGTGTGGGCATGTGCCTGGCGTCGCGCTTTCGCGGTGGCGATGACCGGACCTTCGTGCTGCTCGGCGATGGCGAGTTGCACGAGGGGCAGGTCTGGGAGGCGGCGATGTCGGCGTCCCATTACGAGCTCGGCAATCTCGTGGCGATCGTCGATGCCAATGGGAGCTCGGCGGATGGCCCGACCTCCGAGGTCATGAACATCGAGCCGGTGACCGGTCGTTTCGAGGCGTTCGGATGGCGCGCCATCGACATCGACGGCCATGACGTGTCCCGGATCGTCGAGGTCCTGGACGATCTGCCCGCTGCGGGATCGGCCGTGCCCACCGCGATCGTGGCGCGCACGCTCAAGGGCAAGGGGGTATCGTTCATGGAGGCGGCGCCACGCGATTGGCACCTCGGCTTCCTCGGACCGGACGACCGGCAACGCGCGGAAAACGAAATACGGAGCCGCATGATATGAGCAATGCAACCATCGAGATGGTCGACCCGTTTTCCTTCTCCAGCGCCGCAGAAGTCGAAGGCGGGGCCGTCATCGGCCAGGCGCTGATCGAACTGGCGCGCGAGCGCGACGACATCGTCCTGATTGCGCCGGATGTCGGTCGCGGCCCCGCGACGACGGCCTTCATCGAGGCATTTCCGCAGCGGTATATCGACACCGGTATCGCGGAGAACAATTCCGTGTCGATCGCCGCGGGACTCGCGGCCGCGGGTTATCGACCGTTCGTCTTCGGCATCGGCGCGTTCCTGGCGCCCAAGTGCCTGGAGCAGATCCGCACCGATATCGCCGTCAACCGCTTGCCGGTGACGCTGATCTCCGCCTGGGGCGGTCTCGACATGGGGTTTTTCGGCGCCAGCCATCACGGGATCGAGGATATCTCCATCCTGAGGGGGACGCCGCACCTGACGATCGCCTCGGCAGCCGACGATGTCTCGATGCGCTCGCTCATGCGCACGGCCGTGACCGAGGGCCTGCCTTTCTACATCCGCGCGCCGAGCGCAGGCGCGGCGCTCGTCTACGACACCGCGCCACGTGTTGCGCGCGGCGAACTGAGCGTCGTGTCCCGGGGCGCGGACGTGGCGCTCGTCGGAACAGGGCTCGGGACCTCGCTGTGCGTGCAGGCCGCGGCCGCCCTGCAGGCGTCGGGCGTGTCCGCGACGGTGGTGGACGCGCTCTATCTGAAGCCCTTCGACGGCGAGGCGATCTGCCGGTTGGCCCGAAACGTCCGTGCCATCGTCGTCGTGGAAGAGCACAACGTCTGCGCGGGGCTGACATCGCTGGTGGCCGAGGCGCTGGGCCGCAGCGGCGTGGCGCTGCCATTGGAGGGCGTGGGGCTTCCCGATGGCGACCTGGCGATTGCCGTGTCGCCGCGGTTGCTGGCCCGCTACGGTCTGACTGCCGAGGCGATCGCGGCGAAGGCTCGTGGCGCATTGGCGCGGGCTGCTTCGTCAGTGCAGACATGAGCTGGCTGCAGCGTGTGACGGCCCTGGTGAGGCGCTCGCGTGCAGGGCTGCCCTGCACGGGCGCCGGGCCGTCGTCATCGTGGCGCGCGGCCCTGCTGGCGGCGCTGCTCGGCGGCGCGGTGCAGCATGCCACGGCCGACACCGTGGAGGCCGAGATCGGGCGCGCCGAGGCGCGCTTCGCCACCGCGATCGGCGGCGACTGGCAGCTTCTCGGGGATCTGCTGGCCGAGGATTTCGTGTACAACACGGCGGAGGGGACCACGCTCGGGAAGCATGCCCTGATCGCATACCTGCAATCCGCGGCGGTGCAGGTCCGGCGGGTGGCCCTGGAGCAGCCACGGGTGCGCGAATACGGCGACTGCGTGGTGTCGAGCGGGGTGACGCGCGCGGTTGCGCAGATCGACGCGCAGCAACGCACGATTGCCTCGCGCTTCCTGCACGTCTGGTCGCGCGAGGGCTCGCAGTGGAAGCTGGTTGCGCGCCAGGTCACCTACGTGAAAGCGGAACGCGGCGCGAACGCTGACTGAAAGCCCGAAAATTTTTTTCCCCGGCCTGCTGCGGTCGTCGCTTTGCGGTTGCGGCGGCGAACGAGGCGGGCGGATCTGACGCGCGGCCCGTGCGGACATGCGTCTCGGCTACAATGCGCGGCATCCAGCGACGGCATGCCACCCATGAATCGACGTTCCGCCATATCCGCGCCCGGATCTCCCGCCGGCCTGCTCCTGCAGAAGGTGCTGCAAAGCGTGCGTCAGGTCGGCGGCGATACCGGCGAGATCCTGCGCCGTGCCGGCATTTCGGGGTGCGCTGCGGAGGCGGGCCGTGACGGCTGGATGCAGCCGGTTTCGTATGATCAGTTCGTGTCGATCTATCGTGAATGCGTGGACGTGCTCGAACGTTCCGACGCCAGGCGCAGCGGCCGGCGGGCGATGGGTGTGTCCGAATTCCACATGCTGTGCTACTGCATGATCAGTAGCGCGACGCTGGACCAGGCCATCGAGCGCGCCGCGGCCTTCGGCAGGCTCTTCGAGGGCGGCGTCGGCGAATTCACGCTGCGCACGGTGCGGGGAAATGCCGAATTCTGCATGCACTCTGCCTCCAGGCCGCGCGATGTCCACATGATCTTCGGCGTGCTCACGGGGCTTTCGAGCTTTGCGCGCCTGTTTGGCTGGCTGGTCGGCAAGGATCTGTCGCCGCTCACGGTGAAGATCTGCGACGGTCCGGTGCTGGACGAGCACCTGGTGTCCTGGCTGCTGCCCTGGCGGGTGGAATACGGCGCCGAGGACAACGTCCTGTGTTTTCCCGCGCGATACCTCGCCCTGCCGCTCGTGCGCAGCGCCGCGGAACTCGATGAGCTGCTCACCACGTTTCCGTTCGATCTCGCAGCCGGGCGATCGAGCGTGACACCCGCCTCGGTCTGGGTGCGCAGGATATGCGCCACGGCGCTGGCGCACCGCAGTGCGCCGCCGAGCACGGAGCAGATCGCGCGGCAGCTGGGACTGAGCGTCGCCACGCTGAAGCGGCGCCTGAGCGACGAGAACACCTCGGTCAGGGAACTGAAGGAGCGTTGCCGCTGCGAGCTCGCGCACGATCTCCTGGACGACCGCTCGCTGACGCTGGGCGAGATCTCGCTGCGGCTCGGCTTCAGCGATACCACCACGTTCTCGCGCGCCTTCAAGGGCTGGACGGGACGCGTGCCCTCGGCGCTCAGGCAGGGGACGCGAGCGGCCCAGCCCGCTCTGCGCCGCGAGGCAAGCTGATGCCGGCGTGCGCGAGGACCGGAGGGCCGGGATGCGCCGCGGCTTCGCCGATGCGGCGCAACGGCCGAAAGGAAGCGCGCCAGGCGGTCCTCCATGCAGGCCCGGATCTCTGCCTGCGTGGCATAGGGGCGTGGCCAGTCGCGCTTCAGCGCGCAGGACAAGGAGTACAGCTGCGACGGCACGTCGCAGGCGCAGCCCGGATAGCTGTTGTGCCGCCGGGTTGCGCCGATGCGTCGGTTCAGGGCATGTACGCTCCGCCGCTCACGCTGATCAGTTGCCCGGTGATGTAGCCGGACAGGTCCGAGGCGAGGAACAGCGCAAGGTTCGCGATATCCTCGGGACGCCCGAGGCGCGGGATCGGCAGCCCGCTCATGTTGTACAGCGTGCCCTCCTCCAGCGCCTTCTCCATGTCGTCGGGCTTGCCCATGGTGTCGAAGCCGAAACGGTTCCAGAAGCTGC
>CAYXJM010000049.1:0-11060 GCA_964465455.1 uncultured Klebsiella sp. | reverse complement strand
CTGCGAGACCGTGAACACGTGGCGCAGGTTGATCGCGTAGAGCGCGTCCCAGAACTCCTCCTGCGCCTGCTCGAACGGGTGCATGAACTCGCCGATCGAGTCGCCGACGTTGTTCACCAGCGTGTCGATGCCGTCGCCGCCCGCGCCGATGCGCGCGACCAGCGCCTTCACCTGCGCCGAGTCGCGCACGTCGCAGGCGTGCATCTCGGCCTCGATGCCGGCCGCGCGCAGCCGCGACTCGGCGTTCGCGGCGCGCGCGGGGTCGATCTCGGCGCCGATGACGCGCGCGCCGAGCGCGCCGAAGGCCTCGGCGATGCCGAGCCCGATGCCGGCGCCGGCGCCGGTGATCAGCGCGGTCTTTCCTTTCATGTCGATGACGGGTGCGGTGATGCTCATGCTTCTGCCCTGACTTGCGGGAATGCCTCGAAATAGAACGCGAAGCGGCGGCGCAGCTCCGCGGGCTCGATGCCGAAATCGGCTTTCATGTCGTAGACCACCCGGCCTTCCTTGCCGCGCGGGTGGTCGGCGAGGAACTGCCGCAGATCGGCGTGCACGCTGGCGGGCAAGGGGCTGCCGGCCAGCGCGTGGATGCGCTCCACGGTCCCCATCTCGTCGGCCATGAACTGGTGGAAGAACACGTCGAGGCTGCGCGTCGCGGGCCACGCCGGGCGGTCGCGCACGCAGGCGCGCAGCATGTGCTCGATGCGGTCGCTCCAGTACTGCATCAGGCCCTCGGTGTCGATGCGCGAGAGGCGCATGCGGGCGCCGTAGGCGATCATCGTGACCGAGGACTGGATCACCGCGATCGGGTCGCGGTGCGTGATCACCACGGTCGCGTCCGGGAACACCGATTTCAGCGCTGGCAGCTGCTCCATGTGCTGCGGGCACTTCAGCACCCAGCGGTCGGGGCCGCGGAAATGCGTCAGCGTGCGCAGCACGTTCTTCATGTACGCGTAGTGCGGCGTCTGGTCGTGGGCGTAGTAGTGGTCGCGCCAGCGCGGGGAGGGGCTCAGCCACTCGAAGTTGTAGGACGCGAAGTCCGGCCCCATCAGCTCGAGTTCCTCGTGGATGTGGTCCGGGTTCATCGGGTGCATCGCGGCCAGCAGCGGCAGCGTCGCCTGCATCCCCGCCCACGCGTCGGCGCAGCGCCGGTAGCGCGGGTCGGTGCCGTCGGCGAGCGGGGCCTCGCCCGGCAGCGGCACCGGCTCGTAGGACTCCCACAGCGGCAGCGAGCGGAAGCGCCGGTCCGCCGCGAGCAGGTTCACGAGGTGCGTGGTGCCCGAGCGGGGCAGCCCGGCGACGATGATCGGCGCGCGGATCTCCGTCTCGAGGATGCCGGGCTCGCGCTTCCACAGGTCCTGCAGCAGCAGGCGGTTGGCGGCGTAGCGCACGAGGTAGTTGCGCAGGTTCATGCGCTGCAACGGGAACACCGACGTGTCGGAGCCCCACTCGTCGACCAGCAGCCCGAGGCGCTCGAGGAAGTCCTCCGGCCCGAAGTCGGCGAGGCCGGTGCGCTCGCGCGCGGCGGCCAGCACCCCGTCGACGGTGAGCTCGACCTGCAGCCCGGCGGTGGCGTCGATCGCCGCCTGCTGGGCGGGGGTGAGGCGCGGTTCGCGCAGGTCGTCGATCCTGATGGCATTGCTCACGTGGCGCCTTCTCCTTCTGCTGCCGGCTGATCGGTGGGGCCCGCGCAATATAGCCGATACCGCGCGCATGAAACGAGGTGCGCGGCGGAGTACAGTGCTGCCCTGGGCACGGCAGGGAGCGGGAGGCGGCGATGACGACGGCGGAGGCGAGCGGCGCGCACGCGCATCACCATGCGCGGCGCCACACGGCCGTGCTGCTGGGCGCCGGGCTGGCGGGCGGTGTCGTGGTGCTCGCGGCAACGCTCGCCGGCACGGACGGCGGCGAGCACGGCGCAGCGCTCGCCGCGCGGCACACGGCGCGCTTCTCGGCGCTGTGGTTCCTGGTGGCCTTTGCCGCCGGTCCGCTCGCGCGCATCGCGCGTGCGTCGTGGGCGCGCCTGCTGGTGCGCGAGCGCCGCGGCATCGGGCTCGGATTCTGTGCCGCGCACACGGTCCACCTGGCGGCGATCGTGCTGTGGCTCGGCCGCGGCGGCGCCGCCGGTGCCGCGACTCTCGCGGCCGGCGGTCTCGGCTACCTGTTCGTGTTCGCGATGGCGGCGACGTCGAACGACGCCGCGGTGCATCGCCTCGGGGCGCGACGCTGGCTGGCGCTGCACACGGCGGGGCAGTACTACCTGTGGTTCGTCTTCGCGCAGACCTACCTCGGCCGCGTGCTGGCGCCAGACGCGAGGCCGGTGCACCTCGCGCTGGCCGTCGCGGTCGCCGCGGCCATGGGGCTGCGCCTGTTCACGGTGCTCACGCGCTACGACCGCCGCCATCCGGGCTGAGCGCGCCCGCGGCAGTCCTCACCACTGCTTGACCAGCTGCAGCCCGTAGGTGCGCGGCGTGGTGATCATCCCCTTGATGGCGCCGGCGGAGTTCTCCTGGTGCAGCACCAGGCCGTCCTCGTCGAGCAGGTTGTTGCCGTAGAGCGCCACCGACCAGTTGCGGCGCGTGTCGTAGAGCGCGACGCGCGCGCCGAGCAGCGTGAGGTCGTCGGCGTAGAAGTAGTTGTCCAGCGTCGTCGACGACTCGTCGCGGTAGTTCAGCGAGCCGTAGACCTGCAGGTCCCAGCCGTCGGCGACCGGCGCGTAGTACTCGCCCCACAGCGACGCGGTGTGTTCGGGGGCGCGTTGCAGCGCGTCGTCGCCGTTCGGCATGTCGTCGAGGCGGTAGGTGCAGGGCGTCGTGCTGAAGTTCTCGCCGGCCGTCTCGCGCAGCTTCTGCATGTAGCCGCCGCAGGTGAGTTCGTCGGAATCGTCGTAATAGGCGTCGAGCCAGGCGTAGGCGCCGCCGACCGTCACCGCTTCGGTGAGGCGCCAGGTGAGGTCCGTCTCCACGCCCTGGGTGACCGCCGCCGCGGCGTTCACCACGGTGACCGCCCCCTGCGGCGTGATGGTGGCGGTCTGCAGGTCGTCGAACTCGGTGCGGAACAGCGCGACGTTCAGCTGTGCGGCGCCGTCCTGCAGCGTGAACTTGCCGCCGATCTCGAAGGACAGCGCCTCCTCGGCGCCGAAGGTGTCGCCCGCGCGGGTGTAGACGTTGATGTTGCCGCTGTTCACGCCGCCGGCCTTGAAGCCCGAGGCGACCGTGAAGTAGAACATCGTGTCGTCGTCCATGAAGTACTGCAGCTTGGCCGACGGAATCCACTGGTCGTCCTCGAGCCGGTCCCGGGCGCGCGGCGTGCCGGCGGGTGCCGCGATGTAGGTGGGCAGCTGGCTGACCGTGTAGCCGGGGCGCGCCTCGGCGCTGCTGGTGGCGCCGTAGACCACCGGCAGGAGGCCGGCCACCGGCGCCAGCGCGGGATTCGCCGCCAGCGCGCTGGCGGCGATCTCGGCGGCCGAGGGGTAGGAGCCCCACGGCAGCCCGAGGCCGTTGCGGTACCACGTGCCCTTCGACAGCGCGAACTCGTTCTCCTCGTCCGTGTAGCGCACGCCGAGGATCAGGTGCCACTGGTCGGTGAACTCGTACTCGCCCTCGAAGAACAGCGACCAGGTCGTGATCTCCTGGTCCAGGTTGCTGATGCGACCGTCGGGCGAGCCCGACGGCGTGATCAGGCGGAAGTATTCCGCGGTGCCGACGGCGTAGCCGCGCGCGACGTCGTCCTGCAGGTCGCCGAGGAAGGCGAGCTGGGGGTTGGTCGCGAGACCGTCGACCAGCGGCGGCAGGACCCGCGTGCCGAGGTTCAGCGCGGCGAAGTCCTCCGCGCGCGGCAGCGTGTGCACGTCGAAGCTGTCGACGAAGCCGCCGGCCACGAAGTGGAAGCGGCGGTCCGCCGGCGACTGGATGCGCAGCTCCTGGCTGTAGTACTCGTTGCGCTCGGTCAGGCCGTTGATCGTGAGCGGGTTGTCGGGCGAGGCGGATATCCAGTCGCGCGAGCGCGCGTCGTACTCGCTCCAGCCGGTGATGGCGGTGAGCGCGTAGTCGCCGGGGAGGTCCCAGTCGACGTGCAGCGCGGCGATGTCGGCGTCGTAGTGGCCGCCGGGCTCGCTGAGCGCCTGCAGTCCCGGGCCGTTCACCTGCTGCTTGTCGTCGCGCTTCAGGTCGAGGCCGGGATAGTAGGCGTAGGCGCCGAAGGGGTCCGAGATCAGCTGGTCGTACATGCCGATGTTCTCGTGCGTCATGTGCTCGTACTTGGCGAACACGTAGACGGTCTCCACCGGGTTCCAGCCGAGGCTCGCGCGGTAGCCCTCGGAGTCCTGGCCGCCGCCGTCGGGCCCGATGGTGTTGTCGAGATAGGTGCCGCGCTCGCTGTTGATGCCGGCGAGGCGCGCCGACAGCGTGTCGGTGACCGGGCCCGAGACGTAGCCCTCGAGCTTGTGCGACTCGATGTTGCCGTACTCGCCGATCACGCGGGCGCTGAACTCGTCCGAGGGCCGCGCCGTGTACATGCTGATCGCGCCGGCGATGGTGTTGCGGCCGTACAGCGTGCCCTGCGGGCCGCGCAGCACCTCGACGCGGTCCATGTCGAACATCGGGTTGCGCGACAGGCGGCTGCGACCGAAATAGACCTCGTCGATGTAGATCCCGACCGAGCTCTCCACCGTGTCGAGCCCCGGGCTGCCGAGGCCGCGCATCGCCACCGAGGACACGCGTCCGCCGTCCTGCGTGATCAGGCTGGGCGTCTGCAGCGACAGCCCCTCGAGGGTGGCGATGCCCTTCTTCTCCAGCGTCGCGCCGGTTTCCACGGCCATCGAGATCGGCACGTCGACCACGCTCTCGGTGCGGCGCTGCGCGGTCACGACGATCTCCTCGAGCGCGAGGCCGGCATCGTCGGCGAGCACGGGGGCGGTCTGGATCGCGAAGGCGAGCGGGGCGAGCAGTAAGGACGGAGCACCGGGACGGAACGAACGCAGCATGGACCCTCTCCTTGCACTTTTTATGGGAATCGGGTGCCCGCCGGCCGGTACCGCTGGAGGCCGGGGTCGCTCCGGAGCGTAATCGGCCGACGGCGAATTTGCAATCGAGCTCGATGGTAATGGCGGGCGCCGCGTCAGAGCCTGGCGATCACCTCGTCGCCAACGCGCGCGATCTCCGCGAGCAGGTCGTGGCGCGGGTCGGGAGGGATGCGGGCCACGACGCGGTGCACGCCGAGGTCGCGCAGCGCGCGGATGCGTTCGATGCCGAGCGCGGGCCGCCACATCGCGGTGATCTCGATCTCCGCGCAGTCGCGCCCGACGGCGGCGCAGGCGTCCTTCAGCGCCGCGAGCATCGGCGCCAGCTCCTCGGCCGACTCGCACGGCGCGTACCAGCCGGTGCCGTAGCGCGCGACGCGCTCGAAGGCCTTGCCCTTGCTGCCGCCGATGATCACGGGAAAGGGCTTCTGCACCGGCAGCGGGTGGCTCTTGAAGCCGCTCCAGTCGAGGAAGCGGCTGCGGTGCTCGACGAGCTCGCCCGACCAGACCTTCTGCATCGCCGCGATGTAGTCGTCGAAGCGCGCGCCGCGGTGCTCGAACGGCACGCCCATGGCGCGGAATTCCTCCGCGAGCCAGCCGATGCCGAGGCCGAGCATGAGGCGGCCGTCCGAGACCAGGTCGAGGCTCGCGGCCTGCTTGGCGAGCAGCAGCGGGTTGCTCTGCGGCAGGATGTTCACGCCGGTGCCGAGTCGCAGGCGCCGGGTGTGCGCCGCGACCGTGGCGAGCGCGATCAGCGGGTCGATGAAATTCGTCTCCGGCGGGATCCCCATCTTGCCGGAGCCGGAGTAGGGGTAGCGCGAGTCGTACTCGGCCGGCACCACGACGTGCTCGAAGGTCCAGGCCGACTCGAAGCCCGCCGCCTCCGCGGCCTGCGCCACCGCCACGAGTTGTCCGGCCGAGGCGTAGCCGACGTTCACGGGGATGATGCCGATCTTCATGCGGGGGTTCCTCTGCGTCGCGTCGGGCCTACTTGTCTTCCTGTGCCACCCATTCCCAGCGCACGGGCTCGCCGAAGTCGTCGTACACCGCCTTGCGCACGAAGCGCGGGCGCTTGCCGGCGGGCTTGTCCTTGGGCTTGCGGCGCCTCGCCTCGATGGCCGCCACGACCTCGGGCACGTAGGTGCGCTCCTCCTTCGGTCGCGGCGTGAAGGCGTGGAACCGGCCCACGGGGCCCTGTGCCTGGTCGCGCCCGCTGATGCCGCGCGCCACTTCCGCCACGGCGCCGCCGCGACGCAGGTAATCGCGTACCTGTTCCTCGATCTCGGCACGCAGGTCGGTCTTGCTCACGGTCGGTTTCACGCTCGGATACGCCGGGGACGCGGCGTCGGGTGGTGGATCAACGACGGAGCATATGCGCGGCGGGGCCTGCAGGCAACCGACATCACGCGCCCGTCGGCAGGGAATGCCGGCCTACGTCTGCTGGTTGCGCCACAACGCCGCGTAGGCGCCCCCGGCGGCCAGCAGTTCCGCGTGCCGTCCCTGCTCGACCACGCGCCCGCCGTCGAGCACCACGATGCAGTCGGCATCGACGACGGTCGACAGCCGGTGCGCGATGACCAGGCTGGTGTGGCCGTGCGCGATCTCCTCGAGCGCGGCGAGGATGACGCGCTCGGCCTTGCTGTCGAGCGAGGACGTGGCCTCGTCGAACACCAGGATCGGGGGGCGCTTGAGGATCGTGCGCGCGATCGCGACGCGCTGGCGCTCGCCGCCCGAGAGCTTGAGGCCGCGCTCGCCGACGCGCGTCGCGAGCCCCTCGGGCAGCTCCGCCACGAAGTCGGCGAGGTGCGCCATGCGCACGGCCTCGCGCACGTCGGCGTCGCTCGCGCCGGGACGGCCGAAACGAATGTTCTCGAGCAGCGTGTCGTTGAACAGCACCGTGTCCTGCGGCACGATGCCGATCGCCGCGCGCAGCGACTGCTGCGTGACGGCGCGGATGTCCTGGCCGTCGATCAGGATCGCGCCGGCGCTCACGTCGTGGAAGCGGAACAGCAGCTTCACCAGCGTGGACTTGCCGGCGCCGCTGGCGCCCACCACGGCGAGCTTGGTGCCGGGCTCGATGCGCAGATTCACGCCGCGCAGGATCTCGCGCCCGGCGTGGTAGCGGAAGCTCACGTCGCGGAACTCGATGCGCGCGCCGCTCACGGCGAGCGCCGGCGCTCCCGGCCGGTCGGTCACCCGGGGGCGCACCGCCAGCAGCCCGAACATCTCCTCGATCGAGGCCAGCGAGCCCTTGACCTCGCGATAGACCATGCCGAGGAAGTTGAGCGGCATGAACAGCTGCATCATGAAGGCGTTGATCAGCACGAAGTCGCCCACGCTCATGCGCTCGCGGCTCACGTCGAACGCTGCCAGCGCCATGCTCGCGGTCATCGCCAGCGCCACGATCAGCGCCTGCCCGGCGTTCAGCGCGAACAGCGTCAGGCGGTTCCGGCGCCGCGCGTCCTCCCACTTCGCGAGCTCCGCGTCGTAGCGCGCCGCCTCGTGCGCCTCGTTGCCGAAGTATTTCACGGTCTCGTAGTTGAGCAGGCTGTCGACGGCGAGCGTGTTGCTGGCGGAGTCCGCGACGTTGGCGGCGCGCACGTACGTGGTGCGCCACTCGGTGGCGACGACGGAGAACGCGACGTAGGCCAGCACCGAGAGCAGCGTGATCGCGCCGTAGGCCGGCCCGTAGTTCCACGCCAGCAGGCCCGCCACGACCGCGATCTCGAGCAGCGTGGGCGCGATGTTGAAGGCGAAGAAGCGCATCAGGAAGCTGATGCCGTTGGTGCCCCGCTCGATGTCGCGCGCGAGCCCCCCGGTGCGGCGCTCGAGGTGGAACTCGAGGTCCAGCCCGTGCAGGTGCTCGAAGACGCGCAGCCCCACGCGGCGCATCGCGCGCTCGGTGACGCGCCCGAACAGCGTGTCGCGGATCTCGCCGAACATCACGTTGGCGAAGCGCGCCGCGCCGTAGGCGGCGACGAGGCCGAGTGCCGCCCGCAGCCAGGCCGCGCCGCCGGTGCCCATCGCGTCCACCGCGTGCTTCAGCAGGAACGGCGCCCAGATGCTGCCGAGCTTCGCCAGCGCGAGGCACCCGAGCGCCAGCGCGATGCGCGCGCGGTATTCGGCCAGGTACGGCCAGATCATGCCGATCGCGCGCCAGCTGAACCCCCTGGTGTCGTGGCTGGGGTAACGGGTGCTGCGCATGGTCGCGGGTGTCTCCGGGCGTCTCGGGTTGCCGCGGCATTCTACACAGCGCTCCGCGGCGTGTTGGTCAAGGCGGGGGCATTCGCGCACAATGCCCGCGCGGACAACGGAGGCCACGGTGGCTGAATCGGACGACGGGCGCAGGAGGACGGCGGCGGTGCCGGGCGGCAGGCTGTCGCGGCTGGGACGCATGGCGCGCCTCGCGACGGGCATCGCCGGGGGCATGCTGGCCGAGGGCGGGCGGCAGATCGCGCGCGGCAACATGCCGCGCGCCAGCGACCTGCTGCTGACGCCGGCCAACGCGCGGCGGCTCGCCGAGCAGCTCGCGAACCTGCGCGGCGCGGCGATGAAGCTCGGGCAGCTGCTGTCCATGGACGCCGGCGACCTGCTGCCGCCGCAGCTCGCGGAGATCCTCGCGCGGCTGCGCGCCGACGCGCAGGCCATGCCCCGGCGCCAGCTCGAGGGCGTGCTGACGCGGGCCTGGGGCAAGGACTGGCAGCGCCTGTTCGCGGACTTTTCCTGGCAGCCGCTCGCGGCCGCCTCGATCGGGCAGGTGCACCGCGCCACCACGCTCGACGGGCGCCATCTGGCGCTGAAGATCCAGTACCCCGGTGTCGCGCGTTCCATCGACAGCGACGTCGACAATGTCGCGGCGCTGCTGCGCCTCGCGCGGCTGCTGCCCGAGGCCATCGACCTCGCCCCGCTGCTGGACGAGGCCAAGCGCCAGCTGAAGGCCGAGGCGGACTACCTGAAGGAGGCGGGGTACCTGCGCCGTTTCGGCGACCTGCTGGCCGGTGACGCCGACTTCGTGGTCCCGGCGGTCGACGAGGCGCTGACGCGGCGCGAGGTGCTGGCCATGGACTACGTGCCCGGGCTGCCCGTCGAGCGCATGGAGGTGGCGGCGCAGCCGGTGCGCGACCGCATCGCGGAACTGATGTTCCGGCTGCTGTTCCGCGAGATGTTCGAGTTCCGCCTGGTGCAGACCGACCCCAATTTCGCCAACTTCCGCTACCAGGACGCGGGCCGGCGCATCGCGTTGCTGGATTTCGGGGCGACGCGGCGCTACTCGAAGCGCGTGATCGACGGCTATCGCACGCTGTTCCGCGGCGCCTTCGACGGCGACCGCGCCCTGCTGCTGGCCGGTGCGCACGCGATCGGTTACCTTCGCGAGGACATCGCGCCGCGCCAGCGCGAAGCGCTGCTCGACCTGTTCGAGCTCGCGGGCGAACCGCTGGCGCGCGAGGGCAGCTACGATTTCGCGGCCTCGGACCTGCCGGCGCGCGTGCGCGAGGCCGGCATGGTCCTCAGCCTGCAGAAGGGCTACTGGCACAGCCCGCCCGCGGAGGCGGTGTTCATGCATCGCAAGGTCGGCGGGGTCTACCTGCTGGCCGCGCGCCTGCGGGCGAGGGTGGACCTGCGGCGCATCGTCGAGACACATCTCTGAGGGGAGGGAGCATGGCAAGGACAGGCAGCCGCCGCGGCGGCAACGGGCTCAGGGTGCTGGTGACCGGAGGCACCGGCTTCGTGGGCTTCCATACCGTCAGGGCGTTGCACGAGGCCGGCCACCGGGTGCGGCTGCTGGTGCGCAGTCCCGACAAGATGCGCCGCGTGCTGGGTCCGTTCGGCCTCGACACGCTGGAGCACGTGCAGGGCGACATCGCCGACCAGCGCTCGGTGCAGCGGGCGCTCGAGGGCATGGACGCGGTGGTGCACGCAGCGGCCAGCGTGAACGTGCACGCGACCGACGCGCTGGAGACGATCCGCACCAACCGTCGCGGCACCGAGCTGGTGATAGGCGGCGCGGTGGCGCGCGGCATCGGGCGCATCGTGCAGGTCTCGAGCAGCACGGCGATGTTCAATCCGGGGCTCGACATCGTCGACGAGAATTCCCCGCTCGGCACCCAGGGCGTGGGCTACGGGCGCTCGAAGATCGAGTCGGACCTCTACGTGCGCGGCCTGCAGCAGCACGGCGCGCCGATCTACACCACGTACCCCGGCACGATCATGGGGCCGGACGACCCGGGGCTCAGCGAGGGGCTGCTCGGCCTGCGCACCACGCTGGAGGACCTGTGCATCATCACCTCGGGCGGCATCCAGATCGTCGACGTGCGCGACCTCGCCGAGGCGCACCTGAAGCTCGTCGAGCGCGGCGGACCGCCGGCGCGCTACCTGATGGGCGGGCAGTTCCTGCGCTGGGCCGAATACGCCGACATCCTCGAGTCGCTGGCGGGCGCGCCGATGCGGCGCGTGCGCGCGCCGCGCCGCGCGCTGCAGTGGCTGGGCCGGCTCGGCGACCTGGTGCACCGCGTCAGGCCCTTCGACATGCCGATCACCTACGAGGCGACCTGGTACGCCACCGAGTGGACGCCATCGGACGATTCGCTGGTGCAGCGGGAGCTCGGCATCAGGTACCGCGACCTGCGCGAGACGCTGGGCGATTCGATCCTCTGGCTCGGCGAGAAGGGGCTCCTGAAGCACCCGGAGTACGCCGAGCACATCCGCCGCGAGCGCGCCCGCAGGAATGCCCCGCGCGCGGCAGCCAGGAAGGCGGCGCCGAAGAAGGCTGCCCGGCGCAAGGCCCCGTAGGTCCGGCTCTTCAGCCGGACCTGCCTCCGCCCGTAGGTTCGACTTCAGTCGAACATGTCCGGGCGGAGGAGCCGGACCTGCGGGCGAGCTCAGGCGACCCGCACTTCCACCTTGCGTGGACGCACCTCGGCGCGCTTCGGGATGTGCAGCGTCAGCACGCCGTCCTTCAGCTTCGCGGCGATCGCGTCGGGATCCAGCTCGCTGCTCAGCGCGAAGCTGCGCCGGTAGAGCTTGCTGCGCACCTCGGCGT
>CAYXJM010000048.1:0-11070 GCA_964465455.1 uncultured Klebsiella sp. | reverse complement strand
TGACGGCCTCGAAGTCGCCGGGGCTCGCGATCGCGAAGCCGGCCTCGATCACGTCGACGTTCAGCCGCTCCAGCGAACGCGCGATGCGGATCTTCTCGTCCCTGGTCATCGACGCGCCGGGGCTCTGTTCGCCGTCGCGCATCGTCGTGTCGAAAATGATCAAACGGTCCTTGCTCATGGCTTGTCCTCGTGCCCGGACGGGCGCGCACGCGGCACCCATCCTAGTGGATCTGGTATGACGGCGGAATTTCAGGCGAACGGTATGCTGCCCCTCAGGGCAGCAGCAGGGCGAGACGCAGCGCACGCAGGGAGCGCGGTGCGGAAAGGCTGGCGATGTGGCCCTGGAAGCTCATCGTGGTACGGTTCGGTGACGCGATGCCGACGGGCGGCGTTGAGGCCGATATTAGTCAAAGTGGCGCCGCGTTGCCAAGCCCCGCCGGCGCGTCGCGAAGGTGATTATTTCAGGGCGGCGCCGCCCGCGGCGGCATTCTTGCGGCGCGCTTCCAGTATCAGCTGCTTCACCGCCTCGCGCACCGCGCCCGAATAGGCCTCGATCACCTGGTTGGCGTCGCCGCTGCCCACCGAGCGGCCCTTGTCGATCCAGATCACGCGGTCGCACAGCTCGCGGATCGCCTCCATGCTGTGCGAGACCAGCACGACGGTCTTGTCGCCGCGGATCTTCTCGCGCATGGCCTGCTGCGACTTCAGCCGGAAGCTCTCGTCGCCCACGCCGAGCACCTCGTCGATCAGCAGCAGGTCGCGATCGGCGTGGATCGCGACGGCGAAGCCGAGGCGGGCCCGCATGCCGGTCGAGTAGGTGCCGGCCGGCTGGTCGAAGAAATCGCCGAGCTCGCTGAAGTCGCGGATCTTGTCGAGCAGCCCGGTGATCTCCTTCAGCTTCAGCCCCAGCAGCAGTCCGCTGATGATCGCGTTGTTGCGCCCCGAGAGCTCGGGCCGGAAGCCCACGTTGAGCGCGAGCAGGCTCGAGGTCATGTTGCGGCGCCACACGATGCGCCCGCGGTCGGGCTCGGTGACGCGGGCGAGCAGGCGCAGCAGCGTGCTCTTGCCGGCGCCGTTGGCGCCGATGATGCCCAGCGTCTCGCCGGCGCGGATCTCGAAGCTGACGTCCTCCAGCCCCCAGAACTTCTGGTAGCGCAGCACGCCGGTGCGCTGGCGATAGCACACGCCGACGTTGTGCACCTCGACGATGACGCTCTTCTTCTTCGTGCGGGCCTTGCTGGCGCGGCTGGCGCGGTTGGCGCGGGAATTCATGGCGCGGGCTCAGTAGATCAGCTTCGGGTACTGGCGCTCGAAGTGGCGCAGCAGCAGCAGGGCCCCGGCCAGCATCGGCAGCGACACGAGCACGACATAGCCCAGGTCGCCCCAGTGCGGCCACGCGTTGTGCAGCAGCACGGCGCGATGCGCCTCGATCAGCGGCACCATGGGGTTGAGACGGAACAGGGTGCTGGCCGCCCCGGACAGGCTCTTCGCGTCGAAGAAGATGCCGGACATGAACATCATCAGCATCAGCGCGTTGTCGACGAGCATTTTCAGGTCGTGCATGAAGGGAATCACGGCGCCGAGCAGCAGCCCCAGCGACACGATGAGCAGGAACTGCACCAGCAGCACGGGCAGCAGGCCGAACCATTCCAGCGAGGGCCGCCTGCCGGTGATGACCAGGAAGCCCAGCAGCAGCAGCAGGACCAGCAGGAACTTGAACGTGTTGGTGAGGATCTGGATCAGCCCGAAGACGTACTTCGGCACGAAGATCTGCTGGATCAGCGAGGTGTTCGCGAGGATGCTGTTGCTCGCCTGGCGCACCGAGCCGTCGAACCACTTCCAGGCCACCATGCCGGTCAGCAGGAACGGGACGTAGTCGGCCCCTCCCTGGCGCAGGCCGAGCCCGAACACGGCGTAGAACACGGCCATGTACATGACCGGTTCGAGGATCCACCACGCGAAGCCGAGAAATCGTCTGGCCACTTCGGTGCGCAGGTCCGTGTAGACCCCGTAGAGCACCAACTCCCTGTATTCCATGCGATCCCGGCCGGACTCCGCTAAGACCCGCGTATTAAACCACAACCGCCGCAGCCGACGGCAGGGCGACGCGGCCGTCGATCGATTGAAACGCGCCCGCCCGTTGAACAACAATACCGGCCCCGATCCGGCACGCCGGGCACGCAGCGGCGTCGCCGTGCGCACCCGGCCCCGGCGGCATGGCACAGAGGGCGCGACGAGATTCATGGCTTTCCTGGAAAAATGGCTGCCGCGACGCAGGAAGCGCAGCCGCGCGGTGATGGTGGTCGGCATGCACCGCAGCGGCACCAGCTTCCTCACCGGCTCGCTGCAGACGGCGGGGCTGGAGCTCGGCAATCACAGCGCGTGGAACCCGCACAACCTGCGCGGCAACCGCGAGAACCAGGACATCGTGGCCTTCCACGACCGCGTGCTGGCCGCGCGCGGATATGCCTGGGACGACCCGCCGCCCGGGCGCGTCGACTGGAGCGCCGAGGAGATCGCCGCGGCGCGCGCCATCGTCGCCTCCTACGCGGACGCGCCGCTCTGGGGCTTCAAGGACCCGCGCGCCCTGCTCTGCGTGCACGGCTGGCGCGAGCTGCTGCCGGACCTGCGCTTCGTCGGCATATTCCGCCATCCGCTGGCGGTCGCGCGCTCGCTCGCGGCGCGCGGCGGCATGCCCGCGGAGCGGGCCCTGTTCCTCTGGGAGCACTACAACCGCCGCCTGCTGGCGCTGCAGGACGAGACGCCGTTTCCCCTGCTCTGCTTCGACGAGCCCGAGGCCGAGCTGCACGAGCGCCTGAACCGCGTGCTGCGCACGCTGGGCCTGCGCCCGCTCGGCGCCGAGCGCTTCTGGTCCGAGGAGCTGCGCCACCACGAAGTCCGCGACGAGCCGCTGCCGGATGCCCAGGCTGCGCTCTACGGCGAGTTGCGCCGGCGGGCGCAACGGCCCGTCGCCTGAGACCGGAGTGCCGATGAAGCTGCCCTGGCCGCGCCGCAAGCCCTTCCTGTCGGTGGTCGTGGTGGTCTACCGCATGGCGGACCAGGCCGAGCGCACCCTGCGCTCGCTCGCCGCGGACTATCAGCGCGGCGTGCGCGCCGCGGACTACGAAGTCGTCGTGGTGGAGAACCGCTCCGAGCAGCTGCTCGGCGCGGCGCGCGCGCGCGCCACCGGCGGCAACGTGCGCTACTTCCTGCGCGAGGAGACGCAGCGCACGCCGGTGCACGCCGTGAACTTCGGCGCCGCGCGGGCGCGCGGCAGCCACGTCGCGATCATGATCGACGGCGCGCGCATGCTGTCGCCGGGCGTGGTGCGGCTCACGCTGGATGCGCTCTCGCTGTCGCCGCACGCGGTGGTGGCCACTCCCGGATACCACCTCGGCAGCGTGACGCAGCAGCAGGCGGTGGACGCCGGCTACGGGGCAACCGAGGAAGCGTCGCTGCTGGCCGGCATCGCATGGCCCGCCGACGGCTACCGCCTGTTCGAGATCGCGGCGTTCAGCGAATCCGGGCGCGAGGGCTTCCTGCTGCCGAGCCCCGAGAGCAACTTCCTCGCGATGTCGCGCGCGCTGTGGCGCGAGATCGGCGGCATGGACCCGCGCTACGACGACAACGGCGGCGGCTACGCCAACCACGACCTGTACAAGCGCGCCCTCGACCACCCGCGCACGACCTGCTACTTCCTGTTCGGCGAGGGCTCCTTTCACCAGTATCACGGCGGCATCACGACCGGCACGCCGGCGGCCGAGCGCGAGAAGGTCTGCGCGGAGATCATCGCGCAGGATTTCCGCCTGCGCGGCGACAACCGCGACCATCCCGCGCGGCCGCCGGTGTTCTTCGGCGCGCTGCATCCGGCGAGCTACCGCTTCCTCGCGCATTCGCTCGCCCGCGCCGGGGCGCGGGAGGCTCAGAGCAGCCGCCAGCCCCAGGCCGAGAAGTAGCGCAGCGCCGAGCGGCAGAACCACGCGACGTGGCGCGCGCCCTTGCGCGCGGCGCCGCCGCCGTGGTGCACGATGCGCATCGCCGGCAGGTAGACCAGCGGACCGACGCGGCGCAGCCGCTGCGACAGGTCGAAGTCCTCGAAATACAGGAAGTAGTCGACGCAGAAGCCCCCGACCTCGCGCAGCGCCTCGCCGCGCAGCAGCATGAAGCAGCCGCTCGCGAGCGGCACCTCGGCGGCCTCCCCGCGCGCACAGACGTCGCGCATCTCGTAGCGGGCCATCGCGCCGGCGAAGCGGCGCCGCAGCAGCGCCGGCGCGAAGGCGCGCAGCAGCAGCACCAGCAGCGACGGCTCGCGCTTGGCCAGGTACAGCGGCGCGCCCGTCGCGTCGCGTCCCTCGGGCACCACGCCGCTCGCGCGCGGGTGCTCGCGCAGGTAACGGATGCCGGTGCCGAGCGCGTCCGCGTCGAGCTCCACGTCCGGGTTCAGCACCAGGTGGAACTCGCCGCAGTCCGCGGCGAGCGCGCGGTTGTGGCCGGCACCGTAGCCCGGGTTGCCGTCCATCGGCACGTAGCGGATCGCCGCGAACGCGGCACGCTCGGACGCGCCGGCAGGCACCGCCGCGAGCGGCGCCTCGCGCGCGGCGTTGTCCACGATCGTGAGCCGCGCCGGCAGGCCGAGCTCGGCCGCGAGGCGGGCGCAGGCGCACGCCAGGCTGGCGATGGTGGCGCGCAGGCGCGCCTCGTCGCTGCGATGGACGACGATCGACACGCTGAGGCCGTCTGCGGGCGAGATCACGACGCTCCCCCGGCGGCGCGGTCCCCGCGCCACAGCCCCTTGTGCAGGGAGCGCCAGATGCGCCGCGCCGGCACCGTGCGCCGGCGCTGGATCGCCCTGCGCTTGCGCCACATCAGCGGCAGTCCGCGCAGCGCGTCGCGCTTGGCGCGCAGGATCGTGGCGCTGCGCCCCAGCCGCGCGAACCACGCTATCGACACCAGGTTCAACGCGAGGTGCACCGGCAGCAGCGGCCAGAACAGCGCGGCGGGCATGTTCTTCACGAACACCCAGACCAGGTTGCGGTGCCCGTGATAGATCTGGAAATCGCTGGCCTGGCCGACGATCGCCGAACCGACGTGGTAGACGAGCGCCTCGGGCAGGTAGAGGCAGCGCATCCCCAGCAGGCGCAGCCGGAACGCGACGTCGACGTCCTCCGCGTAGCAGAAGAGATCCGCGTCGAAGCCGCCGCAGTCGAGCAGTGCCTGGCGCCGGTACAGCGCGCCGGCCGCGCAGGGGCCGAAGACCTCGCGCCGCACGCGCCGCGCCGGCAGATCGGGCGCGCCGTGCAGGTAGCGCCACGGCAGCCCGCTCAGGTGGTAGACGTCGCCCGCGCCGTCGAGGCGCGACGGGTCGTGCGCATCGAGCAGCCGGCAGGCGAAGCTCGCGCAATCGGGCTCGGCGCGGATCGCCGCCTCCAGCGCGGCGATCCAGTCCGGCGCCGCCGTGGCATCCGGGTTCAGCGCGGCGATCCAGCCGCAGTCGGACGCGGCGTCCACGCCCGTGTTCATCGCCGCCGCGAAGCCGCGGTTCACCGGCTCGCGCAGCAGCTCCACGCCCGGGAAGCGCGCCACCGCGTCCGCCGAACCGTCGCTGCTGGCATTGTCGACGACGAGAATGCGGCGCGGCGCCGACTGCTGGCGCGCGAGGCTCTCGAGACAGTGCCCGAGCAGCTCGCCGCTGTTGAAGTTCACGATGATGACCGCTATGCCGTCCATGCGCCCCGCACTGCATCCCCTCCGTCCGTGGCGGCTAGCGTAGCAATGATCGGCCGCGAGCGCCCGCTGTGTCCCCGGCGGCGGAATTGGTAGACTAGCCGCGACCCGCGTAACGCGTTGCCCAGAGAGCCCTGTCCCCGCGCATGAAGCGACATCACGACGAAGCCCCTGTCGCGGCGCCCGCCGCGCGCGAACCGATACCCTTCTCGCCGCTGCCGACCGCGCTCTGCGCCGAGGCGATGCCGTGCATCCCGGCGGCGGCCGAACCGCTGCAGCACCTCGACGGCGCCCCGCGGCTCTCGGTCATCGTGATCGTCTACCGCATGCCGCGCCAGGCGATGAACACGCTGCGCTCGCTCGCCGCCGGCTACCAGCGCGGCGTGACGCCGGCCGACTACGAGGTGCTGGTGGTCGAGAACGAATCGGCCGAGATGCTCGACGCCGCCGCGGTCGCGGCGCTGGGCCCGCAGTTCCGCTACTACGCGCGGCGCGAGGTGGAGCCGACCCCGGTGCACGCGATCAACTACGCCGCCTCGCTGGCGCGCGCGAACATGATCGCCGTGATGATCGACGGCGCCAGGCTGCTCTCGCCCGGCGTCGTCAGCTACGCGCTCGCGGCGCAGCGCCTCACGCGCGACGCGATCGTCGCCGTGCCCGGCTATCACCTCGGCGAGAAGCTGCAGCAGGAAGCCATGCTCGCCGGCTACGACGAGAACGTGGAACGCGAGCTGCTGGCGCGGATCGACTGGCCCGCCGACGGCTACCGGCTGTTCGAGATCTCCTGCCTGAGCGGCACCAGCGCGGGCGGCTGGTTCAAGCCGATGGGCGAGAGCAATTTCGTCGCCGTGTCGCGCGAGCTGTGGCACCGCCTCGGCGGCTTCGACCCGCGCTTCAACGAGACCGGCGGCGGCCAGGTGAATCTGGACTTCTACAAGCGCGCCTGCGAGCTGCCCGACACGGTGCCGGTGGTGCTGGCCGGCGAGGGCTCGTTCCACCAGTTCCACGGCGGCATCACGACGGGCCAGGCCGGCGAGATCCGCCGCGCGATCATGGCCGCGCATTTCGCGCAGTACGCGGGCCTGCGCGGCGGCCCGTACAAGCCGCCCGACAAGCGCCCGATCGTCCTCGGCGCGTTCCCCGACAACGCGATGAAGACCGTGGAGCTCGCCGCACGGACGGTGCGCATGGCGCGCGGCGAGGTCTGAGCGATGCCCGGCACGAACCCGGTGCTCAGCGTCGTCGTGATCGGCTTCCGCATGGCGGCGCAGCTCGCCAACACGCTGTTCACGCTGGGACCGCGGTACCAGCGCAACGTCGAGCGCCTCGACTACGAGGTCGTCGTGGTCGAGAACGAGTCCGACGACTGCCTGGACCGCGCGCAGCTCGACGCGCTGCCGGCGAACTTCCGCTATTTCCGCCGCCGCGAGCAGGGCCGCTCCCCGGTGGCGGCGATCAACCTCGGCTTCGCCGAGTCGCGCGGCGACTACATCGGCCTGCTGGTGGACGGCGCGCGCATGCTCTCGCCGCGCGTGCTCGAGTACGCGACGCTCGCCTGGCGCATGGACCCCGACAGCATCACCACCGTGCCGGGCTACCACATCGGCAACGAGCAGCATCACGCGATCAGCGACGCGTCCGCCGCCTATGCCGCCGAGGCCGCGCTGCTGGCCTCGATCGACTGGCGCGCGAACGGATACCTGCTGTTCGAGGTGGCGACGATCGGCGGCGGCAACCGCAACGGCTACCTGCAGCCCTTCATGGAGAGCAACTGCGTCTTCGCCTCGCGCCGGCACTTCGAGCGCATCGGCTTCGCCGACCCGCGCTTCCAGCTCGACGGCGGCGGCAGCATCAACCTGCACATCTTCCGCGCCCTCGGCATGCACCCGCGCACGCGGCTCGTGGTGCTGCCCGGCGAGGGCTCCTTCCACCAGTACCACGGCGGCGTCACCACGCGCGCGCGCGAGGACCGCGCCGCCGAGCTCGCCGCGCACAAGCGCCAGCTGCACGGCATCTGGAACGAGGGTTTCCACTCCCTGCGCCGCGAGCCGTTCCTGCTCGGAGCGGTCACGCCGTGGGCGATGCCGCTGCTGGAGCACTCGGCGCGCATGGGCCAGGTGCGCCACCAGCGCCTGCGCGGCCTCGGGCAGCCGCTGTGGCAGGACGACGAGGACCTCGCCGCCGATCGCTACTTCAACCCCACCGACCCCCAGCGGGTCATCGAGGATTCCGGCACATGAGAGTGTATCTTCCGCCCTCGCTGCGCGGCTTCAAGGCGCGGCGCATGGTGTTCAGCACCTGGGTCGACCACCTGCCGTTCGGCTACGACATCGTCGAGGCGCTGCGCCCGAAGATGCTGGTCGAGCTCGGCGCCTACAACGGGCTGTCGTTCTTCGCGTTCTGCCAGTCGGTGCTCGAGCACGACATCGAGTGCCTGTGCTACGCCGTCGACACCTGGGAAGGCGACGCGCACACCGACAAGTACGACGACTCGATCTTCCGCGACGTGCAGAACCACGCGCGCGAGCACTATCGCGGCTTCGCCTACCTGATGCGCATGCTGTTCAACGACGCGCTGCCGCACTTCGAGGCCGACAGCATCGACCTGCTGCACATCGACGGGCTGCACACCTACGAGGCCGTGCGCGAGGACTTCACGAACTGGTACCCGAAGGTGCGTCCCGGCGGCGTGGTGCTGTTCCACGACATCCGCGCGCGCATGAAGGATTTCGGCGCCTGGAAGTTCTGGGAGGAACTCGAGGCCGGGCACCCGCAGGCCTTCCGCTTCGACCACGGCTTCGGCCTCGGCGTGCTGCGCAAGCCCGGGCCCGCGGTTCCCGCGCACCCGCTGCTGCAGCTGCTGTTCACGGGCACGCCCGAGGAGCACCGGCGGCTGCGCCAGTTCTACGTGCACGCGAGCGAGCACCTCGAGGCGCGCCGCCAGGTGGAACGCTTCCGGCCGAAGGCGCCGCCGGCGCCGCAGGGCGGCCAGGGCAAGCCGTAGGTCCGGGTCGATCCGGACGATATCGGGTCGAAAACGGACCTGCGGTCGCCGCGTTCACTTCTCGCCGGGCAGGGCCTGCCACAGCGTGTCGTGCCGCGCCGGCGCCGCGACCGCGTCGTGCGTGTAGTAGTACATCGCGAGCGAGCGCCGCGCCTGCCCCTCGGGGCAGGCGAGCGGGTGCGGGTGCCCGTGGAAGGAGGTGCGGCTGGTCGAGAAGATCACGCAGCGCCCGCCGAGCGGCGCGACGCGCTGCACGCACTGCGCCATGTCCGCGTCCCACAGCTCGAGGTCGCCGCCCCAGGCCGGGTTCCAGTCCGGGTTCAGATAGACCAGCAGGTTCAGGCGGCGCGCCAGCCCGAGCTCGGGCTGGCGATTGAAGTCGGCGTGCACGCGCAGGAAGCCGCCGCGCTGCGTCTCGTGCAGCCCGCCGCCGGCGAGATAGGGATCGGGCAGCAGCGGCGCGATTCCCGTGAGCCGTTCGAGAAAGGCGAGGAAAGCCCCCGAGTTCAGCTCCCAGTAGAGGCAGCGGATCGCGATGTCCACCGCCGACTCGCGCGAGATCCAGCGCTTGCCCGCCTGCGCGGGCCTGCCGTCGTCGGTCTGGGCCGACACGGCCTCCTGCCCCGGGCGCTCGCGCAGGTCCGGGAAGCGCGCGCAGACGAAGCGCACGAAATCGTCCGACAGGAACTCGTCGATCACGATGTGCGGGAACGGCGCCGCGGCGGCGTAGGCACCCGCGTGCGTCTCCGCGAACTGCATCAGCCGCGGGTAATCGAAGACGTGACAGTCGAGCAGCAGCTCGTCCGGCGTTCCCTCTCGCATCAGTTCAGCAGCCATCGCTCACCCCGCGCCCGTCGTCATTCCGCCGCCGGCAGGCGGTCCTGCGGCGCCTTGCGCCAGTCGGTCGCCACCGTGTCGGCAACTTCCTCGTCGTCGCGCCCGGCGGTGTAGTAGTACATCGCGATCGAGCGCCGCGTGATGCCCGGCGGGCAGCGCAGCGGCTCGGGATGGCCGTGGAAGGAACGCGCCGAGGTGTTGAAGATCACGCAGCGCCCGAAGCTCGGCAGGATGCGGCGCACGCAGCGCTGCAGGTCCGGCGTCCACAGCTGGAGGTTCCCGCCCCACTCCTCGCGCCAGTCGTGGTTGAGGTAGACCAGCACGTTGATGCGCCGCGCGAGCGCGTAGACCTTGTGCCAGGTGAAGTCGGCGTGCACCGCGAGCACGCCGCCGTCCAGGATCTGGTGGATGCCGCTGCCCTGCAGCGAGGGATCCGGGATCAGCCCCTGGATGCCCGTCAGGTTCGACAGGAAACGCAGGAAGGCGCCCGAGTTGAGCTCCCAGATCAGCCGGCGCACCAGCGGCGCGAGCTCCAGCTCGCGCGCCAGCCCGAGCTTGTGCGCCTGGGCGGCCTCGCCGTCGCCGAAGCGGGCCTCGACGCGACGCCACGGCATCGGCGCGTCGGGCGCGGGAATCAGCTCGCAGACCGCCTCCAGCACCTCCGGCGCGACCAGGCCGTCGAGCACGATGTGCGGAAACGGTTCCGCGCCGCGATAGCCCGCCGCGTGCTCGCGCGCCAGCGCCTGCAGGCGCGCGAAATCGAGTATCGGCCGCCGCAGCAGCTCGCGGTGATCCGTCGCTGTCATCATGTCGCTTCCGTCCTGTGTGCGCCCGCGCGCAACGGCGCCATCATAGCGCGCCGTCGCGCGCATTCGCTGACCTTCGTCAAAACTGGAAATAGATGAACCGGCTCTCGGTCTCGATCGCCACCACGCTCAGGCCGAAGAGCAGCACGCAGGCGAGCCCGCGCGCCAGCGTGGGCTCGAAGTTGCGCGCGAGCGTGTTCGAGTTCCGGCCGAACACGCAGAGCGCGAGGCAGGCGACGACGAAGGGCCAGCCGCCACCGCCGAGCCCGGGCCGGTCCGCGAGGTTCAGCCAGCCGAGCACCGGGGATCCCGCCGCATCGATGCGCCACGCGCCGAGCGCCCCGGCGTCGAAGCTGCCGACGTCGAGCATCGCGCGGTAGACCGCCACGGCCACGTCGACGGTGGGCGAGCGGAACATCACCAGCGCCAGCATCACGAACAGGAACGTGGCGAGCCAGCCGAGCGGGGCCGGCAGCCGCAGCCCGCGCTCCGACCACGCGCGGTGCACGCAGAGCGCCGCGCCGTGCATCGCGCCCCAGATCACGAACGGCCAGCCCGCGCCGTGCCAGATGCCGCCGACCACGAAGGTCAGGAACAGGTTGCGGTAGGTGCGCAGCGCCCCCTGGCGGTTGCCGCCCAGCGTGACGTAGACGTAGTCGCGCAGGAAGCGGCTCAGCGTCATGTGCCAGCGGCGCCAGA
>CAYXJM010000047.1:6037-11100 GCA_964465455.1 uncultured Klebsiella sp. | reverse complement strand
AGCGCATCGAGCAGGCGCTGGCCGACATGCCCGCGGCGGTGCGCGAGGCCGCGCAGCGCGCGCTCGCCGAAGCGCAGCGCGATCCCGGCGCCGCCGCGGATCTCGGCCAGGAGATCGGCGAACGGCTGCAGCACCAGGCGCCGCGCGCGATGTTCCTGCTGCTGCCCGCCTTCGCGGGTCTCACCCTGTTCGCCTTCCGTCGCCGCCCGCAAGCCTACGCGCTGCACCTGATGCTCGCGCTGCATGCGCACGCGGTGGCCTTCCTGCTGTTCATCCTGCGCCTTGGCCTGCCCGAGGGGTCCGGCGGCAGGCTCGTCCTGCTGCTGCCGCTGTGGCTGCTGTTCGCCTTCCGTCACCTCTTCGGCGGGCGCTGGTGGGCGCTCGCCGCGCGCGCCGCGTTCGTGAGCGTCGCGTATGCCGGGCTGCTGGTCGCCGCGGTGGCGGCGGGCGTGCTGCTGCTCGCAGGCGGCGCGCCCGGCTGAGGCGCTCCGGGGTCGCATTGGCGGGCCGCGGGCTTCTGCACTAGAGTAGCCGCCGACGCCAACCGAGCACCGGAGTCCCCATGCGCCTTCCGTCCGCCGTCCTCCTCGCCCTGCTTCCACTCGCCGCGCAGGCAGGCTACGACTCCGGCAATCGGCTCTACGAAGACTGTGCCTCGGAGAACTACTTCAACCGCGGCTACTGCGGCGGCTACATCACGGGCGTCGTGGACACCATCGAGACGCTGCAGAAAAGCGGGGGGCTGCCGCGCAACACGCTGTGCATTCCCGACGGCGTGACCAAGGGCCAGCTCGCCGACGCGGTGAAGATGTACCTCGGCGCCAACCCGTCGCGACGCCACCTCGACGCCGGCAGCCTGGTGCCCGAGGCGCTCCAGCGCTCCTTTCCGTGCGGGCGCTGAGACGTGTCCTGGTCGGTCTACATGATCGAGAGCAGCACCGGCGCGCTGTACACCGGCGTCAGCACCGACGTCGCGCGGCGCTTTCGCGAGCACGCCGGAACCCGGCGCGGGGCGCGTTACTTCCGCGGCGCGAAGCCGCAGGCGGTGGTGTTCGTGGAAGGTGGCCACACGCGTGCCAGCGCGTGCCGTCGCGAGGCGGCCATCAAGCGGCTGCCGCGCGCGGCGAAGCTCGCGCTGATCGCGACGAGCCGCAACCCGAGCGCCATCCCGTAGGCCAGGCTCCGGCCTGACAGCGGCTCCGCCACGGCAGCCGGCAACTATTGCTCTCTCGCCTTCGCCTCGTGTGCCTGCGCGATCAGGAAGGCGCGCACCGCCTCGGCCTCCGCCTCGGTCAGCTGCTCCGCGAAAGCGGGCATCCCGCGGTTCAGGCGCAAGCCCCCGCGCACGATGGCCATGAACTCCTCGTGCGTCTGCGCGCTCATGGACTTCAGGTCGGGCACGCCGCCGCTGCCCGCGCCCGGACCCGCGCCGTGGCAGTAGCCGCAGTGCACCATGTACAGCCGCGCGCCCTGCGCGATCTGTTCCGGCGTCGCGGTGAGCGGCGGCGGATCGATCACGCCGGTCAACGGCGCGGGCGGCTCCAGCGTGCCCTTGCCGTCCAGGGTGTAGACCGCGATGCGCGAGGCGTTGCTGAGCCCGGCGAGCTTGCCGCCGTCGGGCAGCGCCGCCGCGTGCCCGCCGCCCCAGCCGATGCCGGTGGCGATGTACTGGCGCCCCTCCACCGCATAGCTCACCGCCCCGGGCTGCACCCCGCCGTAGGTGTGTGCCTCCCAGAGCTGCTTGCCGCTGTCGGCCGCGTAGGCAACGAGGCGTCCATCGGCGGTGCCGTGGAACACGAGGTTGCCCGCGGTGCTCAGCGTGCCACCGTTCGCCGGCATCGGCTGCGGCACCTGCCAGGCGATCTTCGCGTTCGCGACGTCCCAGGCGATCAGCGAGCCGCTGGGCCGTTGCAGCTCGGGAAGGAAGTCCGGGTTGTCCATCATGCCCGACATGTCCAGCGCCATGTTGTAGCGCCGGCCGCGCTCCTTGAAGCCGACGGCGTTGTCGGCCTTGAAGACGCTCGGCAACTGCAGCTCGCTGAAGTACAGCAGGCCGGTTCGCGGGTTCCACGACACCGGGTTCCAGTTGTGTCCGCCGAGCGGACCCGGGTACACCAGGGTGGCCTTGCCGGTCCGGCTGTAATCGGCCTCGGGGTTTTCGATCGGTCGCCCGGTCTTCAGGTCGTAGCCGCTCGCCCAGCTGACCCGCGTGAACTTCTCCGCCGACAGCAGCCTGCCGCTCGCGCGATCCAGCACGTAGACGAAGCCGTGCTTCGGCACCTGCACCAGCAGCTTGCGCATCTCGCCCTGGAACGGCATGTCGAGCAGCACCATCTGCGCGGTGGCCGGGTAGTCCCACTGTTCGGCCGGGGCGAGCTGGTAGTGCCAGACGTACTCGCCCGTGTCGGGGCGCAGCGCCACGATCGAGGAGACGAACAGGTTGTCGCCGCCGCCGGGGCTGCGGCGCGCGCGCGGGTACAGGCTGCTGTTGCCCACCCCGACGTAGAGCAGGTCGAGCTCCGGATCGTAGGACATCGCGTCCCACACCGTGCCGCCGCCGCCCCACTTCCACCACTCCTCGCCGCTCCAGGTCTTCGCGGCCATTTCCATCGTGGCGTTCTCGAAGCCCTGCGCCGGATCGCCCGGCACGGTGAAGAAGCGCCAGGCCATCGCACCGGTCTGCGCGTCGTAGGCCGAGACGTAGCCGCGGGCCCCCATGTCGGCGCCGCCGTTGCCGATCAGCACCTTGCCCTTCACCACGCGCGGCGCGCCGGTGATGTTGTAGCCGCGGGCGTGGTCGACCAGCGTGTCGACGCTCCAGACCTCCTTGCCAGTACCGGCGTCGAGCGCGATCAGCCTCCCGTCCAGCGTGCCCACGTAGACGCGGCCTTCCCACACCGCGACGCCGCGGTTCACCGGGCCGCAGCAGCCCTCGACCGCCTGCTCGCGCTTCACGGCGGGATCGAACTGCCACAGCGGCGCGCCGGTCGCGGCATTGAACGCGTACACCACGCTCCAGGAGCTCGTGAGGTACATCACGCCGTCGACCACCAGCGGCGTGGCCTCCACGCCGCGGTCGAAGTCCAGGGTCTGGCTCCACGCCAGCCCCAGCCGCGACACGTTGTTGTCGTTGATCTCGGCGAGCGGGCTGAAGCGCTGCTCGGAATAGGTGCGACCGTGGGTCATCCAGTTCGCCGCATCGCGGTCGGCGGCGACGAGCCGCGCCGCGTCGACGGCGGCCGGGCCTGGCGCCGCGCTCGCCAGCGACACGGCGAGCGACAGGCCCAGCGTCAGCAACCGACGGTACATCGACAATCCCCGCTTCACCGTTCAGATGCCCGCCCGCGGCATCGTCACCTGGGAGGTCACGATGCCGCCGTTCACGCCGATCACCTGGCCGGTCACGTAGGCCGAGGCCGGCGAGGCCAGGTACAGCGCGCAGGCCGCGATGTCCTCCGGGTCGCCGAGGCGCCCCATCGGCGTGCGCGCGGC
Organism: uncultured Klebsiella sp.; assembly: GCA_964465455.1. Classification (GTDB taxonomy): domain Bacteria; phylum Pseudomonadota; class Gammaproteobacteria; order Pseudomonadales; family UBA5518; genus UBA5518. The sequence continues at coordinate 7,608 of CAYXJM010000047.1, read as the reverse complement.
CATCGTGCGCTCCATCTCGCCGGTCATGAAATTCGTCAGCGCCGTGGTGCGCGTGGCGCCGACGCCGATGGCGTTGACGCGCACCTTGGGCGCGAAGTCCTGCGCCAGCTCCTGCGTCATCCACGACATCGCCGCCTTGCCCACGCCATAGGCCACGAAGCCCGGCTGCGGGTGCTCGCCGGCCATCGACGAGATGTTGACGATCGCACCCCCGCCAGCGGTGGCCACCATGTGCGGCACGCTGAGGCGCGACATCGAGAAAGCCGTCGTGACGTTGAAGCGGAAACAGGCCTCGAAGTCCTCGTCGCTGGTCTCCAGCGCGGGCTTCGGTCCCCAGCCGCCGGCGTTGTTCACGAGGATGTCGAGCCGGCCGAACTCCTGCACCGCGCGCGCGACCAGCGCCTCGCGCTGCGCCGCGTCCATCACGTCGCAGGGCACCACCAGCGCGCGCCGGCCGCGGGCGCGCACCTCGGCGGCGGTCGCGTCGAGCTCGTTCTGCGTGCGCGCGGAGATCACCACGTCGGCGCCGGCGTCCGCGAAGGCCAGCGCGCAGGCCGCGCCGATGCCGCGGCCCGAGCCCGTGACCAGCGCCACCTGCCCGTCGAGACGGAAGCGATCGAGCATATTCGTCATGAAACCCACCCCGGTGCGGTCGTTGCGGATGTGGCGCCCGGGCGGGCGCGCGGAGCCGCGATGCGGCCGGGCCGGATGCTACGAACTTTCCCTGTGACATTCAACGCGCCGTGCGCCATGATCGGCGCCACCCGACAGAGGAGTTGCGCGATGAAGGCGGTACGCTGCAGTAACCACAAGGCCTGCCTGACGCACGTGCCCGAGCCGAGCGGCGAAGGCGTGCGCGTGCGCATCGCCGCGGCCGGCATCTGCGGTTCGGACCTGCACATGATCGCGATGGGCTTCCCGAACCCGTTCACGCTGGGCCACGAGATGTCCGGCATCACCGACAACGGCACGCCGGTCGCGATCGAGCCGATCGCAGCCTGCGGTCACTGCCCCTGCTGCATCCGCGGCGAATACAACCTGTGCGTGCTCGGCTCGAAAACCATCCTCGGCGTCGGCCAGGACGGCGGCATGGCGGAGGAGCTCATCGTGCCGGAGCGCTGCCTGGTGCCGCTGCCCGCGGGCCTGGCGGTGGAGGACGCCTGCCTGGTGGAGCCGCTCGCGGTGGCGGTGCACGGCATCGCGATGACCCGACCGGGGCACCGCGATCGCGTCGCGATCGTCGGCGGCGGCACCATCGGGCTGTGCGCGGTAGCGATCGCGCGGCTTGCCACACCGGAGGTGTGCCTGCTGGCGCGCCACGACCGGCAGAAGGCCGCCGGCGAGCGGCTGGGCGCCACGCTGGCGCCTTCGGGCGAATACGACCTGGTGATCGACTGTGCCGGCACCGCGGATTCCATCGCCGAGGCGGTGCGCCTGTGCCGGCCGGGCGCCACCGTGCTGCTGCTCGCCACGTACTGGGACGGCCTCACCCTGCCCGCCTTCGAGGTGTCGCTGAAGCAGCTGCGCATCGTCAGTTCCGCCAATTACTGCCGCCAGGGCCTCTCGCGCGA
>CAYXJM010000047.1:0-5937 GCA_964465455.1 uncultured Klebsiella sp. | reverse complement strand
TTCACGCGCCGTGTCCAATATGGGTCATGCATTTGCCCCGCGCTTCGTGGCCAGATGCATCCCCCACGCACTACCGGAGGACGGGTATGCGTATCGACGGCACGCTCACGCAGTGGAACGACGACGAGAATTGCGGGTTCATCGCGCCGGCGCGCGGCGGACAGGAAATCTCCGTGGACCGCGCGGCGTTCGCGCGAGACAAGCAGATGCCCCGGCTTCACGAACGGCTCACCTTCGAGCTCGCGATGGATCGCAACGGCAACCTGCGCGCACGCGGCGTGCGCCCGCGCACGCGCTGCGAATGGCTCGCCGGGATCAGGGCCGCCATGCAGCCCACCGCGCGCAGGCGCAAGCGCGTCGGCCAGGGCGCCGCGGTCTTCCTCGTGATCGCCTCGGCGGCCTACATGTTCTCCGCCTACCTGATGACGGTTTCGGCACAGAGAGCTGCGCCGGATGCGGAGGCGCAGGAACTGCGCCATCGTGAGGTGCACGAGGGACTCTACGCCGACATGCGGCGCACGGCCTCGCTGGATTGACGGCCCCGTCGGCCGCGACTCAGGCCGGCAGGCGCTCGAAACGCGGGCGCCTCGTTCCTCCGACGTCCACGGCTTCCGTGAACATCCCGAGCGGGCGCACCCAGAGCCCGCGCTCGCCGTACTGCGGGCGATACACCACGAGCCGTTCTCCCGTTTCGCTGTGGGTCGCGACGCCGATCACGTCGTAGAGCTTGCCCTTGTAGTGGCGGTAGACGCCCGGGCTCACGACGGCGCTCATGCCGGCCCCCCTGCCGTGGCGCGCCTCATCGCGGCGCGCCGCGCAGCTTCGCCACCACCTCGGCCAGCGCGGGATCCAGCGCGGGATCCTCGGGCATCATCAGCGTGATGTAGCCCGACAGCCCGCCGAAGCGGCGCTCGAGCTCCGCCGGGATCCCCGCGTAGGTGGCAGTCGGGATGAAGGCATCGAGCATCTCGTCGTCGATGATCTCGCGCATCCGGTCCCAGCGGTTCTCGCGGGTCATCGCGAGCAGTTGCTCGCCGCGATCCTGCCAGCCGAAGAGCTCGAGGCTCGGCCAGTACGCGGGCGTCGAGTACAGGAAGCCCAGCATGCGGCGCCATTTCTCGCGCTCCTTCGCCACGCTGGCCGCGTCCGGTCCGGTCGCGACCAGCGAACCCAGCACCAGCTTGAAGTCCGCGAGCTCGCGCCCGTGGCGCAACGCTCCCTCGCGCAGGCGCGGCAGCACGACCTCGCGGATGTAGCGCGGCGGCGTGTTGGTCGGGTGCGTGATCATGCCGTCGGCGATCTCGCCCGCCAGCGCGGTCATTACCGGCCCGACCGCCCCCATCAGCAGCGGCACGTGCGGGTGCTCGATCGGCCCCGGGTTGAAGAAGGGCTGCAGCCGCGTGAAGCGGTAGTGCTCGCTGACGTAGGACAGCTTCGTGCCGTTCTGGAACGCGTCGAAGATCGCGCGCAGCGCGCCGATGTACTCGCGCATGCGCGGCGCCGGCGCGCTCCACGCGGCGCTGTAGCGGTCCTCGATGTTCTGCTTGATCTGGGTCCCGAGGCCGAGCTCGAAGCGCCCCTTCGACATCGCCTGCAGGTCCCACGCGGTGAGGGCCACGTTCATCGGGCTGCGCGGAAACGCGACCAGCACCGAGATCAGCACCTTCAGGCGCTCGGTGGCGTTCAGGGCCAGCGCGGCCAGCAGGAAGCCGTCGTGGATCGCATCGGGCACCTGCAGGCCGTCGAAACCCATGGCCTCGGCGCGGCGGGCATGCGCGGCGATCTCGCCGGGGCCCATGTTCTCGGGGGTGCTGGCATAGACGGTGAACACGGTGTGCTGCTCCTTCACTCTGGTTGATACGTTGCGCGCGTCAGTCCGGCATCAGGCCGCGCGCAGCCCCAGCCGGATTGCCGGCGGCATGAGCAGCGCGGCCAGTATCCCGCACCACACGCCCTTGAACACCGCGTAGGCGAGCGGCGAGAACGGCGGCAGCGGCAGCAGCATGAGCATCGCCACGGTGCCGGCGGCGATCAGTGCTCCGGCGAGGCCGAACAGCGCGCTGTCGCCCCAGTCGCTGCCGGTTGCGACGCGCGAAAGCGCTCCCAGCGCGGTGGACGGCACCGGTTCGTGCTCGCCCCGCGCCAGCTTCGCGCGGTGCGCCTTGATCGTGAACACCGCGACCAGCGCGGCGAGCAGGAAGCCCGTGATCACGAGGTCGGCCCCGTAACCGTGTTCGCCCCAGGGCGTGAGCGCCGGCTTGTCCTTCACGAGCAACCACGCGATGACGCCGTTCAGCACCAGGTTGATCGCGAAATTGTGGCGCGACTGCGTACGGATGTGGTCGTCCAGGACATCGTTCATCGCCTTCTCCTCATCTTCATCGGCATTCACGGGCGCAACGCCGGACGCGCGGTCCCGTGCACGGTAACGCTGCGCGCGCCGGCGATAAATGACAATTGCGTCCACGGGGCCGTGCTGATTGCGCTCAGCGGCCGCCAGATTGCAATGTCGCCCCGCCTTCGCTTCAATGACCCGCCACGGCGCGCGATCGGGCGCGCGATGCGCACTGGCAGGGAGATCGCTGGATGGCAGGTTTCGACGAGACCGTGGACTGGGTCGTGGCGGGCAGTGGCGCCGGCTCGATGGCCTCCGCACTGGTGATGCGCAAGGCCGGCAAGTCGGTGCTGATCCTGGAGAAAGCCGCCCTGGTCGGCGGCACCACGGCCAAGTCGGGCGGGGTGATCTGGATTCCCGATAATCGCTTCATGCGCGAAGCCGGCGTCGAGGACAGCGCCGAGGCGGCCATTCGCTACCTCGACACCGTGGTCGGCGACGATTCCGGCACGCCGGGGACTACGCACGAGAAGCGCCTCGCCTATGTCAGCGAAGCGCCGAAGATGATCGACTTCCTGGTCGAGCAGGGCGTGAAGCTCGAACGCGCATCGACGTTCTGGCCGGACTACTACGACGAACTGCCGGGCGGCTGCAAGACCAGCCGCTGCGTCGTGGCGCAGTTGTTCGACACGAACGAACTGGGACCGTGGCGCGAAAAGCTGCGCCCGGGATTCCTGCCCGTTCCGGCCCGGCTCGAGGAGGGCCGGATGCTGCCCTACTACAAGCAGAGCTGGGAAGGCCGCTGGACTTTCCTGAAGGTCGCGCTGCGCACGGTGCTGGCGAAGCTGATGCGCAGGCACATCGTATCGGCCGGTGCCGCGCTGCAGGGGCGCATGCTGCAGGCCTCGCTCGCGGCCGGCGTCGAGATCCGCCTCGAATCACCGGTCAGCGAACTCCTCGTCGAGGACGGCAAGGTGGTCGGCGTGGTGACGCTGAAGAACGGCAAGCCCTGGCGCGTCGGCGCGCGGCTCGGCGTGCTGGTCAACGCCGGCGGCTTTTCCCGCAACCAGGCCATGCGCGACCGCTACCAGCCCGGCACCCGGGTGGAATGGTCGCAGACGGCCGAGAGCGACACCGGCGACATGCACATCGAGATGGAGCGCATCGGTGGCGTGCTGGCCCAGATGGGCGAGATGGTGGGCTACCAGTGCACGACCGCGCCGGGCTGGGAGCAGCAGGACCCGATGCCGGGCGCGCAGAGCGTCACGGGCAAGCCGCACGCCATCCTCGTCGACCAGTCGGGCGTGCGCTACATGAACGAGGGCGGGTCGTACGAGCTCTATTGCGAGAACATGCTGAAGCGCCACCAGTCGGTCCCGGCGATACCGAGCTGGGCGATCTTCGATGCGCAATACATCGACAAGTACATGCTGGCGGGCACCTTCCCCGGCCGCAGCAAGCCGAAGAGCTGGAGCGAGACGGGCTATCTGCGGCAGGCCGACAGCGTCGAGGCCCTCGCCCGCCAACTCGACATCGACCCCGCCACGCTCGAGGGCACGGTCGAGCGCTGGAACGGTTTCGTCGACCGCAACGTGGACGAGGATTTCCACCGCGGCGAGCGTGCCTATGACCATTGGCTGGGTGATCCCTATCACACCCCGAATCCGGCGCTCGGCAGGATCGACAAGGCGCCGTTCTACGCGGTTCCCGTCGTGCCGGGCGACGTCAGCACCTACGGCGGCGTGGTCACCGACGCCCATGCGCGGGTGCTCAGGGCGGACGGCTCGGTGATCGAGGGACTCTATGCCACCGGCGTGTCGACTGCCTCGGTGATGGGTGGCGTCTATCCGGGGGCCGGTGCCAGCATCGGTCCCTCGCTGACCTTCGGCTACGTCGCCGCGCGGCACGCGGCGGGGCTGGCCACGGCCTGAGGGCGCCTCAGGCCGATCCCATGTAGCGCCCGCCGTTCATGCTGATCGTCTGGCCGGTCAGGTAGCTGGCCTCCTCCGACGCCAGGAAGGCGCAGGCGGCCGCGATGTCCTCGGGCTGGCCCATGCGCCGCATCGGCAGCGCCTTAGTGAACGCCTCGACGTCGACCGGTGAAGCGCGCAGCATCGGGGTGTCGATGAAACCGGGCGGGACCATGTTCACGGTGATGCCCGTGGGCGCGTACTCGAGCGCCAGCGCCTTGGTCAGGCCCAGCAGGCCGCCCTTGGAGGCGACGTAGTGCGCCTGGTTGACCGAGCCCGACTGCGTCGAGGACGAGGTGATGTTGATGATGCGGCCCCAGCCCGCGGCCAGCATGTCGGGGATGATCTCGCGGGTGCAGAGGTGCGGACCCTTGAGGTTGATGCGGATCGTGCGGTCCCACAGCTCCTCGGAGATGTCCTGGTACGGAACGAAGTTCGCGATGCCCGCGTTGTTGACCAGGATGGTGATCGGACCGAACGCGGCGCGGGTCTGCGTCGCGGCCGCCGCGATTGCGGCGGCCTCGGCGCAGTCGGCCGCAACGGCCACGGCCCGGTGACCCGCAGCGGTGATCATCCGCGCGGTCTCGCCGGCCGCGTCGCCGTTGATGTCCCAGACCCCGATCGCGGCCCCGTCTCGCGCCAGGCGCAGGGCGATGGCCCGGCCAATGCCCGAACCGGCACCCGTGACGACCGCAACCCTGTTCTCCAGCGACATGACTCGTCCTCTCGTCCTGCGATCGGCTGCTTCGGACCGGCCCGGGCATCAGTCCCGCGCCCGGGATACCGGCAGCGGCGGCCGCGCTCAGCCCTTCAGCAGCGCCTTGTTCGTGAACGGATCGTTGCCCACGAAGAGCGGCGTGCCGCTGAACGCGACGATGCGCCAGATGCCGTCGGCCTCGCGCCGGCAGACCATGCGGCAGGCCGTGATCATCGCCGGTTCGATCGAGCCGAGCACCGGCGGGTGCCCTTCGCCAGCGTAGTTGACGTTGGTGAAGTGGATCGTCGCGTTGTCGCCGTCCTGGACGTCGACGCGAGGGTTCAGGAACGTGTGCACCGCCACCCGGATGCCGTCCTTGTGCTGGAGGGGAATGCGCTGCTCCCGGTCGGCGTAGAACTTGCGGATGGCCGCATGGCCCTGGTGCGTGTAATCGCCCACCGCGAAGGTGCCGTCCTCGGTGTAGAAGTCGGTGATGTTGCGGCCGGAATTGAAATCGACCTCGTGGGCGAATTCCGCGATCAGTTGCTGCAACTCGATCGCGATGAGGGCCGAGTGCTGGTCGAACTTGCGCATGTGCTGTCCCCGTCTTCGTTGTCGTGGCGGCCGCCGGCGCCGGACGCCCGCTGGCCGCGGCGGAGTGTCGCAGCCTTGGCGCGCCACGGGCAAGCCCCGCCGGCGCGCCGTGAATATGACCGACTCCAACGGCGCGGCGATGGGATAGAATCCGCCGGTCAGCCCGCAGGCCTCTTTGCCGATGTCGAACGACAACGTCGTAGAAATAGAAGATCTCTCGTTCAGCTACACCTCCGGCCGCCAGGTGCTCTCGAAGATCAACCTGCGCATCCCGCGCGGGCAGGTGGTCGGGATCATGGGCCAGAGCGGCTGCGGCAAGACCACGCTGCTGCGCATGATCG
>CAYXJM010000046.1:0-11261 GCA_964465455.1 uncultured Klebsiella sp. | reverse complement strand
AGCAGGCAGCCGCAGAGCTTCTTCTCGGTGGCGGCGAACACCACGACGTTCTCGATCGTCACCTTGTCCTCGAACGGCGGCGCGCCGACGCACACCGTCATGCCGCCGGAACGCGGCAGCGCGAGGCTGGACTCGATCAGTTTCGCGATGCCGGCGGTCTCGAACGCGTAGTCGACGCCGATGTTGCCGGTGAGCGCCATGATTTCGGCGCGGAGATCGGTCGCCGACGGATCGAAGGCGTGCGTCGCGCCCATCGCGAGCGCGGCCTCGCGGCGCGCGGCGACCGGGTCCACCGCGACGATCAGCGCGGCGCCCGCGACGCGCGCGCCCTGCACGGTCGCGAGCCCGACGCCGCCGAGCCCCTGGACCAGCACCGTGGCGCCGGCCTCGACCTGCGCGGTGTTCAGCACCGCGCCGACGCCGGTCTGCACCGCGCAGCCGATCACGCAGGCGACCTCGAGCGGCACGTCGGGGTCCACCTTGATCGCGCCGCTGGCCGGCGTGACCACGTATTCCGCCAGCGCGCCGAGCCCCACGCCGCGCAGCACCGTCTGGCCGCCGCGCGAGAGCCCCGTGACGCCGTCGGGCAACGCCATCGTCGCGAGGCCGAGGCCGTTCACGCACAGGCTGTGCTGTCCGCGCTGGCAGTAGTAGCAGCTGCCGCAGGGCGGCAGCGGCGTGAGGATCACCGGGTCGCCGGGGGCGAGGTGGGTGACGCCGGCTCCCACGGACTCGACGACGCCCGCGGCCTCGTGCCCGACGATCACGGGCCCCATGAACGGGAACACGCCGGAGACCACGCTGAGGTCCGAGTGGCACAGTCCGCAGTAGCGCACGCGCACGCGCACCTCGCCGGCGCGCGGCGCGATGATCTCGACGTCGTCGCGGATGACGAGCGGCTGGCCCGCGGCTTCGAGTACGGCTGCGCGCATCGGGGAATCTCCGGAAGCTGTTTCGGGCCCGCAGCCTAGCCAGCGCCCGCGGCGGGGGTCAAGGCGCCGGGGGCGCCCGCGGGCGCGGCTGGCATTACGATCCGGCAATGGGGGCACCGGCGGCGGCCGGTTGATCTGGGTCAAGCGCCCGCGGCGCGCCGCCGCGCCGCGTTTTGACACGCCCCGAGGCGGCGCATAGAGTCGTGCCACGAATCCGGCGAAGGGCGCGTTCCGGCATCCGATGGCAGTTCTCACGGCGGTGGTGGCGCTCGCGGCACTCACGCTCGCGCTGGCTTTCGCGCTCGGCGTGGCGAGCCGGCGGCTGCGCGTCGACGAGGATCCGCGCATCGACGCGGTCGAGGCGATGCTGCCGCACGCGAACTGCGGCGCCTGCGGGCATCCGGGCTGCCGGGCCTTCGCGGAGGCCGTGGTCGCAGGCACCGCGGTGCCGGCGCAGTGCACGGTCGGCGGCGCGGCGGAGCACCAGCGCGTAGCCGCCTATCTCGGCGTCGCGGCCGGCACCGCGGAGCGCCGCGTCGCGCGGCTGGCCTGTGCGGGCGGCACCAACGTCGCGCGCCAGCGCGCGCACTACCGCGGCACGCCGGGCTGTCGCGCGGCGCAGCTCGTCGCGGGCGGCGGCAAGGGCTGCTTCTGGGGTTGCCTGGGCCTGGGGGACTGCGAGCGCAGCTGCCGCTTCGGCGCGATCCGCATGGACGAGTCCGGGCTGCCGCGGGTCGACGAGGACGCCTGCACGGCCTGCGGCGACTGCGTGCGCGTGTGCCCGCGCGAGCTGTTCTCGCTCCAGAATGTCGCGAACCGGCTGTGGGTCGCCTGCCGCAACCTCGAGCGCGGCGACGCGGTGCTCGAGGACTGCGCCGTCGGCTGCACCGCCTGCGGGCGCTGCGCGGCGGATGCGCCCGACGGACTGGTGCGCATGGACGGCAACCTGCCGGTGGTCGACTACGCGATGGCGCAGCGGCGCGAGCCGATCGAGCGCTGCCCCACCGGCGCGATCGTCTGGATCGACCCCGCGCGCGGCCCGGTCCGCGGCGCGGCGAGCGCACCGGTGCTGCGCCGTTCGCCGCTGCCCGAGGGCGGAAGCTGAGCGACGGTCGCGCGAGCGGACGTATTTCCCGAGCACGGAGACGAGATGAACAGCAAGCACGGCTCACCCAGGTTCCCCGGCACGCCGGCCGCGCTCGATGGCAACAGCGCCGTGATCCACTGCGAGCGCGAGGCGAGCGACGCGGCCGGCGCATACCCGATCACGCCGTCGACGCAGATGGGCGAGCTGTGGGCCGAGGCGGCGGCACACGGACACATCAACGTCTCGGGCCGGCCGCTGATCTTCATCGAGCCCGAGGGCGAGCACGCGGCGGCCGCCGTCACCGCCGGGCTCGCGATGACGGGGCTGCGCTCGGCCAACTTCTCCTCGGGGCAGGGCATCGCGTACATGCACGAGTCGCTGTACGCCGCCGTCGGCAAGCGGCTCACCTACGTGCTGAACGTGGGCGCGCGGGCGATGACCAAGGCCTCGCTGAACGTGCACGCCGGGCACGACGACTATCACGCGGTCGACGACACGGGCTTCTTCCAGCTCTTCGCCGCGAACGCCCAGCAGGCCGCGGACCTGAACCTGATCGCGCACCGCATCGCGGAGCTCGCGCTGAACCCCGGCATCGTGGCCCAGGACGGTTTCCTCACCACCCACCTGATCGAATCGCTGCGGCTGCCCGAGCGCGAGCTGGTCGCCGCCTACCTCGGCCGCCCCGAAGACCTCATCGAGTGCCCGACGCCCGCGCAGCGCCTGATCTTCGGCGAGCGCCGCCGCCGCATCCCGGAGCTGTGGGACGTCGACAATGCGCTGATGGCCGGCATCGTGCAGAACCAGGACGCCTACATGCAGAGCGTCGCGGCGCAGCGCCCGTTCTTCTTCGACCACATCGCGGAGCTGGCCGGGCGGGCGTTCCGCGAGTACGCCGAGCTGACCGGCCGCGCCTACCACCCGGTGATGCCGTACCGCTGCGAGGACGCCGAGTACCTGATCGTGTGCCAGGGCAGCGCGGTGCCGAGCGCCGAGGCCGTCGCCGACTACCTGCGCGCGAGCCGCGGGATCAAGGTCGGCGTCGTGAACATGCTGATGTGGCGCCCGTTCCCGGCGCGAGCGGTCGCGCGGCTGCTGAAGGGCCGCCGCGGCGTCGCGGTGCTGGAGCGCACCGACCAGCCGCTCGCGGCGGACCTGCCGCTGATGCGCGAGATCCGCGCCACGCTCGGCAAGTGCCTCGAGAACGGCCGCCAGCGCCGCGACCCGCCGTGGCCGGAGCTCGAGACCTACCGCGATCTCGACGAACTGCCGCCGCTCTACTCCGGCGCCTTCGGCCTCGGCAGCCGCGACCTGCAGCCCGAGGGGCTGATCGCCGCGGTCGAGAACATGCTGCCCGGCGGGGCCGGGCGCCGGCAGTACTACCTCTCGATCGACTTCCTGCGCGGCGCGCCGCTCAACCCGAAGCAGGCGTTGCAGCAGGAGGCGATCGCCGACGCGTATCCGGAGATCGGCCAGCTGGCGCTGCGCGGCAGCGAGAACCCGAACCTGATGCCCACCGGCAGCATCACGGTGCGCATGCACTCGATCGGCGGCTGGGGCGCGATCACCACCGGCAAGAACCTCGCGCTGACGCTCTACGAGCTGCTCGGCTACCACATCAAGGCCAACCCGAAGTACGGCTCGGAGAAGAAGGGCCAGCCCACCACGTACTATCTCGCCGCCGCGCCGGAGCCGATCCGGATCAACTGCGAGTTCTACTACGTCGACGTGGTGCTGTCGCCCGATCCGCACGTGTTCGCGCACACCAACGCGCTCGCCGGGCTGCGCGACGGCGGCGTCTTCGTGCTGCAGAGCGACCTCGCCTCGCCCGAGGCGGTGTGGGAGAGCATTCCGCCGCCGTACCGGCGCCAGATCCTCGAGCGCGGCATCCGCGTCTTCTGGCTCGATGCCTTCGCGATCGCGCGTGCCGAGGCGACCGACCCGGAGCTGCAGCTGCGCATGCAGGGCAACGCGTTCCAGGGCGCCTTCTTCGCCGCCGCGCCGCTGATGCGCGACAAGGGCCTCGGCGAGGAGCAGCTGCTCGAGGCGATCCGCGCGCAGCTCGCGCACAAGTTCGGCGCGAAGGGCGCGCGCGTGGTCGAGGACAACATCCGCGTCGTGCGCCGCGGCTTCGACGAGGTGCGCGAGATCACCGCGCGCAGCGCGGACGAGGCGGCGCCCGTGGCGCAGGCCGTCGCCGGCGAGCTGCCGCTCGCGGTGCGCGACCTGCCGCAGAGCCGCGCGCCCGCCAGCGACATCCACCGCTTCTGGGAGCAGACCGGCAGCGCCTACGCGCGCGGCCAGGGTGCCGACATCATCGCCGACCCGTTCGTCAGCCTCGGCGTGATGCCGGCCGGCTCGTCGTTGTTCCGCGACATGAGCGGCATCCGCTTCCAGCACCCGCGCTGGATCGCCGAGAACTGCACCGCCTGCGGCAAGTGCTACACGGTGTGCCCCGACAGCGCGATCCCCGGCCTGGTCAGCGAGATCGGCCAGGTCTTCGACACCGTCGTGGCGCGCTTGAGGCGCGCCGGGCGCCCGGTCGAGCAGCTGCCCGGGCACCTGCGCCGCCTCGAGCCGCGGCTGCGCCAGTTGCTGAACGCCGCCGGCGACGGCGAGTCGGTGCCGGCGCTGCTCGGCATGGCCGTCAAGGACTACCTCGCGGCACAGCTCGACGCCGGGCAGGCGGCGGCGCTGCGCGCGGATTTCGACGCCTTCCTCGCGGAGATCGGCAGCTTCCAGTTCGCGCTCAGCCGGCCCTATTTCCGCCTGCCCGAGAAGGACCGCCCGGGCAGCGGCGGGCTGTTCAGCATCACCGTCAATCCCTACACCTGCAAGGGCTGCCAGGAGTGCGTCGCGGTCTGCGCCGACAACGCGCTCGAGCCCGTGGCGCAGACGCCGGAGACGCTGGCGGAACTGCGGCGCAACTGGGATTTCTGGCGCGACCTGCCGAGCACCCCGCAGCAGTACATCCGCGTCGAGGACCTCGAGCAGGGCATCGGCGCGCTGGAGACCCTGCTGCTCGACAAGCAGGCCTACCAGGCCTTCGCCAGCGGCGACGGCGCCTGCCTCGGCTGCTCCGAGAAGACCGTGGTGCACCTCTTCGTCGCGACCGTCGAGGCGCTGATGCGCCCGCGCGTTGAGCGCCACGTGGCCCACCTCGACGGTCTGATCGAGCGCCTGGAGCGCCACATCCGCATGCGGCTGGTCGCCGAGGTAGACGTCGACGACACCGAGGCGATCGCGGCGGCGCTCGCGGCCGAAGAGGGGCGCGAGCTCACGCTGGCCGCGCTGGCGCGGCGCATCGAGTCGGTGCAGGGCTCGCAGCCGCTCGACGCGGCGTGGCTGGGGCGCGTCAACGCGCTGGTGGCGGGGCTGAAGGAGCTGCGCTGGCGCTACCGCGAGGGCACCACGGGCCGCGGGCGCTCCAGCATGGGCATGCTGAACTCCACCGGCTGCTCCTCGGTCTGGGCCAGCACGTGGCCCTACAACCCGTATCCGTTCCCGTGGGCGAACCACCTGTTCCAGGACTCGCCCTCGCTCGCGATGGGCGTCTTCGAGGGACACATGGCGAAGATGGCCGCGGGCTTTCGCCTGGTGCGCAGCGCCGAGCTCGAGCTCGAGGGCCGCTACGTGCCCGCCGAGCACGACGCGTTCTTCGCGCGCTTCGACTGGAAGCAGTTCAGCGACGAGGAGTTCGCGCTGTGCCCACCGGTGGTGGCCATGGGCGGCGATGGCGCGATGTACGACATCGGTTTCCAGAACCTCTCGCGCGCGATGATGTCCGGCAAGCCGATCAAGGTGCTGGTGCTCGACACGCAGGTGTACTCGAACACCGGCGGCCAGGCCTGCACCTCCGGCTTCCTCGGGCAGGTCTCGGACATGGCGCAGTTCGGCGCGGCGCAGTCGGGCAAGGAGGAGATCCGCAAGGAGATCGGCCTGATCGGCCTCGCGCACCGCACCAGCTACGTGATGCAGAGCACGATCGCGCACCCGGGGCACATGATCGAGGGCTTCATCCACGGGCTGCGCACGCGCCGCCCGGCGCTGTTCAACCTCTACACCGCGTGCCAGCCCGAGCACGGCATCGGCGACGACCGCGGCCACGAGCAGGCGCGGCTCGCGGTGGAATCGCGCGCCTACCCGCTGTTCCGCTACGACCCCGGCCGCGGCCGCACGCTGGCCGAGTGCATCGAGCTCGCGGGCAACCCGGCGCTGGCCGATACCTGGCCGCGCTACCGCCTCGATTACCGCGAGGGCGGGCGCGCGCAGTCGATGGAGCTGCCGCTCACCTTCGCGGATTTCGCGATGACCGAGGCGCGGTTCCGCAAGCACTTCCGCACCGCGCCGCCCGACACCTGGCACGAGGACATGGTGCCGCTCGCGGACTACCTCGAGCTCGACGCCGCCGCGCGCGAGGGCAAGTACCCGTTCATCTGGACCGTGGACCGGCGCCAGCAGCTCGGTCGCCTGCTGGTCGACGCGGCGATGGTGCGCAGCACCGAGGAGCGGCGCGACTTCTGGTTCCTGCTGCGCGATCTCGCGCGCAGCGCCGGAGCCGCGCCGGCCCCGGCGCGCGCCGAGGCCGAGATCGAGCGCGAGATCATGGCGCGGCTCACCGCGGGCCTGCTGCGCCTGGCGAGCGAGCCCGGCAGCGTGGCGGCGCTCGCGCCCGCGGTCGCGCCGGCGGCAGCCGCGGCGCAAGCGGCGCCCGCACCGGCCGCCGCCACCGGCGAGGCCATGGCGCCGTGGCTCGACTCGGCCGAGTGCACGGCCTGCGACGAGTGCATCCACATCAACGACGCGATCTTCGCGCGCGGCGCCGACGGCAAGGCCTACATCCGCAACGCGGCCGGCGGTCCCTACAGCGACCTCGTGAAGGCCGCGGAGAAGTGCACCGCGCGCGTCATCCATCCGGGGCTGCCCGCCGACCGCAGCGCGCCGGACATCGAGCAGTGGATCAGGCGCGGTGAGAAGTACAACTGAGCGGAGGCACGGGTCGTGACGGCGGGGCTCGGCCGCCTGTTCGGCCGCCGCGGCTTTGCCCACGGCGTGCATCCGCCCGAGGCGAAGGCGGACACGGCCGCGCAGCCGATCCGCCAGTTCCCGTTCGCGCCGCTGATGATCGTGCCGCTGTCGCAGCACGCCGGCAAGCCGGCGCGGCCGGTGGTGCGCCCCGGGCAGCAGGTGCTGCGCGGGCAACTGCTCGCCGAGCCCGACGGCGCGATGTCGGTGGCGATGCACGCGCCGGCCGCCGGGCGCATCGCCGCCATCGAGCTCGCGCCCTCGATCAGCGGACGCATGCAGACGGCGATCTTCCTCGAGCCGCATCCGGGCTCGACCCAGGAGCCGATCGAGGGCGAGCCCTGCGACGTCGCGACGGCCGGCCCCGACGAGATCCTGCGCGCGATCCAGTGGGCCGGCATCGTGGGCCTCGGCGGCGCGGCCTTCCCGACCCACGTCAAGCTGAAGCCGCCGCCCGACAAGCCGGTCGACACGCTGGTGATCAACGGGGTCGAGTGCGAGCCCTACCTGACGACCGACCACCGCGTGATGCTGGAGCAGCCGCACGACGTCTTCCACGGCATCCGCTACCTGCTGAAGGTGTGCGGCGCCCGGCGTGCGATCATCGGCATCGAGGCGAACAAGCCCGACGCGGCCGAGGTGCTGCGCGCGGCCCGTCCCGCCGGGTTCGACGTGGGCGTCGAGCTGCTGCCGGTCAAGTACCCGCAGGGCGCCGAGAAGATGCTGATCAAGGCGCTGCTCGGGCGCACCGTGCCCGCCGGCGGGCTGCCCTCGGATGTCGGCGTGGTGACGGTCAACGTCGCCACCTGCGCCGAGATCGGCCGCTTGCTGCCGCGCGGGCAGGGCATCCAGGAGCGGGTGGTGACGATCACCGGGCCCGGCGTGCGCCGGCGCGGCAACTACCGCATCCCGATCGGCACGCCGCTGCGCTTCGCGCTCGAGCACGCCGGCGTGAGCGAGGACCTCGGCATGGTGTTCCTCGGCGGGCCGATGATGGGCCAGGCGCTGGCGAGCCTCGACGTGCCGATCACCAAGGGCACCTCGGGCTTCGTGGCCTTCACGCGCGCCGAGACCGGCGCGCCGCCGCGCGAGTACCCGTGCATCCACTGCGGCTACTGCGTCGAGGCCTGCCCGATGAACCTGAATCCCTGCGATCTCGGGCGCCTCGCGCGCAAGGAGCGCTTCGCGGAGATGGCCGGGACGATGCAGCTCTTCGACTGCTTCGAGTGCGGCTGCTGCGCCTTCGTCTGCCCGTCGCACATTCCGCTGGTGCAGTCCTTCCGCGTCGCCAAGGCGGCGCTGCGCAAGCAGGAGGCGGCACCGTGAGCCGCGCCGCGCGCACGCTGGACATCGCCTCCTCGCCGCACATCCGCGCCGGCCACAGCGTCGAGCGCATCATGCGCAACGTGGTGCTGGCGCTGCTGCCGCTCGTCGCCTTCGCGGTCTGGGCCTTCGGCCTCGCCGCGCTCGCCGGCATCGCGGTGGCGACGCTCTCGTGCGTGCTCGGCGAGCACCTGCTGTGCCGCCTCGCCGGCCGGCCCAGCACGATCGGGGACTGGTCGGTCACGATCACGGGCCTGCTCTACGGGCTGACGCTGCCGCCCGGCCTCGCGCTGTGGATGGTCGCGCTCGGCGGCTTTCTCGGCGTGGCGGTGGCGAAGTTCCTGTTCGGCGGCCTCGGCTACAACGCCTTCAACCCGGCGCTGGTCGCTCGCGCCTTCCTGCAGGCGGCGTTCCCGACCGCGATGACGACGTGGACGCCCGCCTTCGGCGCGGAACGCTTCACGACCCTGCCCGCCTCGGTGCTGGCAGCGCCCTTCATGCGCCCGGCGACGGACGCGATGAGCGGCGCGACGCCGCTCGCGCGGATGAAGTTCGAAGGCGCGTCCACGCCGGGCGTCGACCTGTTCCTCGGGCTGACGGCGGGCTCGAGCGGCGAGACCTGCGCGCTGCTGATCCTCGCGGGCGGGCTGTACCTCGCGGCGCGGCGCATGCTCGACTGGCGCATCCCGGCGGCGATACTCGGCACCGTGGCCGCGCTGAGCGCGGCGATGCACCAGCTCGATCCCGCGCGCTACGCGCCGCCGGGCTTCATGCTGGCGGCCGGCGGCCTGATGCTCGGCGCGGTGTTCATGGCCACCGACATGGTCGCCTCGCCGATCACCCGGCTCGGCGTGCTGCTCTACGGCGCGCTGATCGGCACGCTGGTGGTGGCGATCCGCTACTGGGGCGGGATGCCCGAGGGCGTCATGTACGCGATCCTGCTCGGCAACGCGGTGTCGCCGCACCTCGACCGCCTGATCCAGCCGGTGGCCTTCGGCGCCCGGGGCCGACGGCGATGAGCGCGCCGGCACCGCCCGCCCGGCCCGGCAGCGGCGCGCTGTACCGCGCGCTGGTAGGCATCGGCAGCGTGTGTGCGCTGCTGATCGTCAGCGCCTACCTGCTCACGGGACCCGCGATCGCGCGCAACCGCGCCGAGCTGCTGCACCGGGCCATCTTCGCGGTGTTGCCCGGCAGCGAGCGCATCCAGCCCATGCGCCTCGACGCCGCGGGGCAGGTCGGGCCGGCGGCGCCCGGCGAGGCCGCCGCGTTCTACCTCGGCCTCGACGCCGGGGGGCGCGCGGTCGGCGTGGCGATCGAGGCGAGCGGCATGGGCTACCAGGACCTGATCGGCCTGATCTACGGCTATTCTCCCGAGCGCGGGCAGGTGACCGGCATGCGCGTGCTGTCGAGCCGCGAGACGCCCGGACTCGGCGACAGGATCCTCACCGACCCGCTGTTCGTGGACTCGTTCCGCGGCCTGGCCGTGCCGCTGTCGGCCGACGGCGCGCGCGTCGCGCACCCGGCCGAGGCGGTCGCCGCCGGCACGCGCCGCGAGCCGTGGCAGTTCGACGCGATCACCGGCGCGACCATTTCCTCGCGCGCGATCGCCACCATCATCGCCGCGAGTACCGCCGACTGGGCGCCGCGGCTGCACGCGCAGGCCGCTCGCCTGCAAGGAGGGCCGGATGGACCCGACGCGCCCTGAGGAGCGCGCGAGCGCGGCCGACGACTTCCTGCGCGGGCTCTGGCGCGAGAACCCGGTGTTCGTGCAGGTGCTCGGCATGTGTCCCACGCTCGCCGTGAGCAACTCGGCGCTGAACGCGCTCACGATGGGGCTCGCGACCACGTTCGTGATGAGCCTGTCCTGCCTGCTGGTCTCGCTGCTGCGCCACGCGATCCCGAGCCAGGTGCGGATCGCGAGCTACGTGCTGCTGATCGCCACCT
Source organism: uncultured Klebsiella sp. (assembly GCA_964465455.1). GTDB lineage: Bacteria > Pseudomonadota > Gammaproteobacteria > Pseudomonadales > UBA5518 > UBA5518. The sequence goes on along the minus strand of CAYXJM010000046.1, from coordinate 953 downwards.
TCGTCACCATCGTCGACTACGTGATCCAGGCGATCAGCCTGTCGCTGCACGCCGCGCTCGGCGCCTTCATCCCGCTGATCGTGGTCAACTGCCAGATCCTCGGGCGCGCCGAGGCCTTCGCGCAGCACCACGGGCCGCTGCGCTCGTTCCTGGACGGCCTCGGCACGGGCGCGGGCTTCACGCTCGCGCTCGGCTGCCTCGGCGTCGTGCGCGAGCTGCTGGGCAGCGGCAGCCTGTTCGGGTTCCCGGTCCTCGGCAGCCGCTTCGAGCCGTGGGTGGTGATGGTGCTGCCGAGCGGCGGTTTCTTCACCCTCGGCGCCTGGCTGCTCGCGATCCGCTACTGGCGCCGCCGCCGCGAGGCGGCGCCACGCCTGCAGGAGGCCAGCTGATGCCGGAACAGTCGCTGCCGTCGATATTCGTGAGCGCCTGCCTGATCAACAACTTCGTGCTGGCGTACTTCCTCGGCATCTGCCCCTTCCTCGGCGTCTCGGGGCGGATCGCCACGGCGAGCCGCATGGGCGCCGCGGTCTGCTTCGTGATGCTGGTGAGCTCGCTGTGCGCCTGGGCGATCCACGCGGCGCTGGCGGCGATCGACGCCCTCTACCTGCAGCTGATCGCGTTCATCGTGGTCATCGCCGCCACGGTGCAACTGGTCGAGATGCTGATCCGCCGCTTCAGCCCGGTGCTGTTCCGCGCGCTCGGCATCTACCTGCCGCTGATCACCACCAACTGCGCGATCCTCGCGGTGGCCCTGTTCCAGACCGCCAGGGGCTATGGACTGCTGCAGTGCCTGGTCTACGCGCTCGGCGCCGGCGCGGGCTTCACGCTGGCGCTGGTGCTGATGGCGGGCATCCGCGAGAAACTCGAACTGGCCGAGCTCCCGGACCTCGCGACGGGCACCGCGATCAGCCTGTTCATCGCCGGCATCCTCTCGCTCGCGTTCATGGGCTTCG
>CAYXJM010000045.1:0-11427 GCA_964465455.1 uncultured Klebsiella sp. | reverse complement strand
GAGGCGGAACTCGAAGGGCAGTCGGCGCGCGTTCAGGAACGCCTGCTCGCCGATACGCGTCCACGGCAGGATCTCTTCGCGGAACGCGAGGAAGTCCTCGATGATGCGCTGCACGATACGGTTCGGGGAGCTGTCGGCCGCGTAGATCTCGTTCAGCACCGCGCTGGACGCCTCGCCGCAGCCCATCAGCACCTCCTCGGGCAGCGGGCGCACGATCACGCCGTGGTCCTGCACCAGCGTGCGCAGCGCCGGCCCCGAGCGGGCGCCGAACTCCGCGAGCATGTCGACGTAGGCCGCGTCGCAGGCCGCCTTCACGATCGCCTGCAGCTCGGGCGTCAGCGACTGCCACGCCGCCTCGTTGATCATCAGCTGCAGCGCGGCGCCCGGCTCGTGGTAGCCGTGCGCGTAGTAGTACTTGCAGACCTGGTAGAAGCCGAGCGAGAGGTCGTTGTACGGGCCGATCCACTCGGCGCCGTCGATGGCGCCCGACTGCAGCGCCGGGAAGATGTCGCTGCCGGCCAGCGACACCGGCGTCACGCCGAGCTTCTGCAGCACGCGCCCCTGGTTGCCCGGGGCGCGGAACTTGAGCCCCCTGAGGTCCTCGAGCGAGCGGATCTCGCGCTTGAACCATCCCAGCATCTGCGTGCCGGTGCTGCCCGCGAGGAAGGCGCGGATGCCGAAGGGCGCGTAGAGCTCGTCCCACAGCTTCTGGCCGTTGCCGTAGCGCACCCAGGCCACCATCTCGTCGGCGGTGAAACCGAAGGGGAACGCGGTGAAGAAGGCGCAGCCCTCGGACTTGCCCGTGTGGTAGTAGGCGCCGTCGTGGCCCATCTGTGCGGTGCCGCTCGCGACCGCGCTGAAGCACTCCAGCGCCGGCACCAGTTCTCCCGCGCCGTAGACCTTGACCGTGAGCCGTCCCTCGCTCATCGCCGTGATGCTGGCGGCGAGGCGCTCGGCGCCGGCGCCGAGCCCCGGCAGTCCCCTGGGCCAGCTCGTGACCATGCGCCACTCGCGCCGGCCCGTGGCGATGGCCGGTGCGGCGACCGTGGCGGCACCGCCCGCGGCGGCGGCCTTCAGCAACGCGCGACGCTTCATGCGCTCACCTCCGCCGGCGCCACGGCCGGTGCGTCCTGCTCCCATTCGGGGTAACGGCCCAGCCCGAAGATCAGCAGCCCGCTCAGCAGCGAACCCGCCATGCCGGCCACGAGGAACGGCGCGTAACTGCCGTAGAGATCGTAGACGAAGCCGCCCAGCACCGGGCCGAGACCCGTGCCCAGCGCGATGATGCTGGCCATCGTGCCGAAGATCTTGCCGAAATTGCGCATGCCGCCGTAGCGCGTCGTCAGGTAGCCGCAGATCTGCAGTTTCGTGCCCGAGGCGTAGCCGATGATGACCATCGCCACGACGATCAGCGTCGGCGTGCGCAGCGGTTCCAGCAGCAGCGCGAACGCGATCGCGGCCGAGGACAGGGTCAGGCCGCCGACGAGGTTCGCGCGATAGCGATCGAGCAGCCAGCCCGTGACGAGCTTGCCGGCCACGCCGGCCACGCCGGTGAGGCTCGCGAGGAAGGCGGCGTTCTCGCGCGAGATCCCGGCCTCCACCAGCAACGGGAACTGGTGCACCACCAGCGCAAAGGTCACCACCATGATCACGAAGGTCGAGATGGCGATCCGCCACAGCGCCGCGTCGCGCCAGGCCTCGCTGATGCTGAGACCGCTCAGGACCGGCGCCGCGGCGCCGGGGTCGGCGCCGGCCTCGCGGAGCTGGCGTCGCTGGTCGTGCGCGTCGTACAGGAACAGCACGCTGAGCACCAGCGCGATGCTGCCCCAGCCGATGCCGAGCCAGAAGAACGCGCCGCGCCACCCGAAGTCCGCGATCAGCCAGTTGGCCAGCGGCGGGATGATGATCTGCGCCAGCGCGGTGCCGCCCAGCGTCACGCCGATCGCGAGCCCGCGCGACGCGGAAAAGACGCTCGCGACCGCGGCGGTCCAGACCGTGGATTTCACCGCCAGCGCCACGAGCGCATAGATGGTCCACAGCGCGAACCACTGCGTCATCGAGCCGTTGGTGAGGGCGAAGCTCGCGACGCTGATCGAGGTGAGCGCGAGTCCGGGGATCGCCAGGCGGCGCGTGCCCCAGCGATCGATCAGCGCGCCGAAGAACGGCGACAGCACCATCGCCACCCCCGAGGCGATCGACACCCCGGACGACTGCTGCGCGCGGTTCCAGCCGAATTCCTGCCCCAGCGGGTCCATGAACACGCCGGTCGCCACCGCCATCACCGAATGGAAGGAAAACCCGATGGTGGCCGCGAGCACCAGGGTCCAGTTGCGTCGCCACTCGTCGTGAGCCGAGGCGCCGGTATGCTGCAATCGAACCTCCCCGACGGACTGTCGACCGTGTCGCGCTCAGCGGCGGCGCGGCGGATTCACTTCGCGGCGCGGGCCGCGGCGGTGAGCCCGCGGTAGCCCGGTTGCGCCGGCTCGCCGAACGCGGCGAGCACGTTGCCGAAGCGCGCCTCCAGGTAGGGACGGTGCTCGGTGTGCGTGATGATGTAGAGGGAATTCTCCTCGATCGCGCGGACCACCGCGCGGCCCAGCCAGATCGGCTCCATCATGCCGGATTCGATCAGTTCGCGCGGAATGAAGCCGGCGTCCGCGTCACCGAGCGACATCCGGCTGCGCGTCAGGCCGGGAAACAGGATGGAGACGCCCACGTCGAAGGGCGCGAGCTCGTCGCGCAGCGCCTCCGACATCGCGGTCACCGCGAACTTGCTGCCCGAGTAGGCGCCGAAGGTGCCGAAGGCGATCAGGCCGTTCATCGACGAGGTGTTCACGATGTGGCCGCTGCGCCGCTCGCGCATGTCGCCGGCGAAGGTCACGAGCCCGTTGTAGACGCCCGTGACGTTGACCGCCATCACGCGCGCGAAGGTCTCGGGCGGCACCTGGTCGAGCGGCGCGCGCGGCTGCGACACGCCCGCGTTGTTGCACAGCACGTCGACCTGGCCGAAACGCCTGCACGCAGCCGCTTTCGCCGCGTCCCAGCTCTCGAGCGAGGTGACGTCGAGCTCGACGGCGATGGCATCGTCGCCGAACTCCGCCGCCTGCTCGCGCGCGTGCGCGAGATCGATGTCGGCGAGAACGAGCTTCATGCCCCTCTCCGCGAAGGCCCGGGCCATGCCGCCCCCGATCCCTCCGCCGCCGCCCGAGATGAAAGCGGTCTTTCCTTCGAGCTTCATGCGCTGCGTCTCGCCCTGCTGGATTCGTCGTGGCGGCCAAGGCTACACGATTAGCCGCGCGGGCAACAACGGCCCGGGGGCGATCGCCGCTCAGCTCTCCCGGCGCGCGGCCAGGCGCGCCGCGGCCAGCTCGCGCAGCAGCTTGAACTTGACCTTGCCGCTGCCGGTCACGGCGAGCTCGTCCTCGCGCAGGAAGAGGATTTCGCGCGGCACCTTGAAGCTCGCCAGGCGCTCCTTCAGGAAGCGCCTGATGGCCTCGGCCTCGAGCGTGATCCCGTCCTGCGCCACGATGCAGGACACGACCATTTCCCCCAGCGTCGGGTGCGGCACCCCCACGGTCTGCGCGATCTTGACACCGGGGAAGGTCGCGATCACGGCGTCGATCTCGATCGGCGAGACGTTGGCGCCGCCGGTCTTGACGATCTCGGTCAGCCGGCCTTCCCAGAACAGGCGGCCCTGCTCGTCCACGTAGCCGCCGTCGCCGGTGCAGAAGAAGCCCTCGTCGTCGAAGGTCTCCTCCAGCGTCTTGCCGAGATAGCCCGTCATCAGCGTCGGCCCCTTGATGCCGATTTCACCGCGCTCGCCGCGCGGCAGGATCGCGCCGGTGTCGGGATCGAAGATCTTGAGAATGTTGCCCGGCAGCGGCATCCCGTAGCTGCCGCGGTAGGCGTCCTCGGGCGTATTCGCCTCGACCGCGGTGTTGATGGTCAGCGTTTCCGTGGTGCCGTAGGCCGGGCATATCTTCCAGTCGGTGCGAACCGTCGGATGGTTGAACAGCGTGTCGCCGTAGGTCACGTAGTGCAGGCTGGAGAGATCCGCGCCCGCCCACTTCGCGGACGCCTCGAGCCGCGCCCACTGGTGCGGGCGGCCGATCGGGAAGCTGACGCGCTCCTTCTGCATCACGTCGAGCGCCTCGTCGGCCTGGAACACCGGCTGCAGCACCACGGTGCCGCCCGTGGTCAGCGCGTTGCCGAGCACCATCGAGATATTGCCCGACCAGAAGAAGCCGTTGCCGGTCCAGCAGCGCACCGGGAAGCGCTCGCGGTCGATGTCCATGATGCGCGGCCAGCGCCACCACTGGATCGCCAGCGCGCGCTGCGCGTGGACGATGCCCTTGGGCAGGCTCGTGGTGCCCGACGAGAAGAAGATCGCGCCGGTGTCGGCCGGGTGGGACGTGGCCGCGCGGGCGTCGACCTGGTGCGCGCCGATCGCGGCGCCCGCCGCGAGGAAATCCGTCCATCGCTCCACCGCGCGACCGTCCGCCGCCGCGGCGCTCGCATCGGCGGTGACGCTGTCGAGCGCGACGACGCGGCGCAGGAAGGGAAATTTCGCCGAGGCCAGCGCGCCGGGAGCGGCCGTCGTGATGCCGGGCTCCAGCGCCGCGAGCATGGCGCCGAAGTCCTTGCCGAGCACCTGGCGCTCGTAGAGCAGGACGGAAACCGCCCCCGCCTGCACGAGGTACTCGAGCTCCGCCGGCGTGGAGAACGTGCTGAGCGCAACCGTCACGCCGCCCGCCAGCGCGATGCCGAACACCGAGGCGATGTATTCCGGCCGGTTGGTCATCAGCACCCCGACGCGGCCGTCCTTGCCGACGCCGGCGGCGATCAGCGCCTGCGCGATCCCGACCGAACGTTCCCACAGCTCGGCGTAGGTCCACGACACCCGGCCCTGCGGGGTGTGCATGACCAGCGCCTCGCGCGCGGCGTAGCGCTGCGTGACTTCGCGCGCGTAGCCCGCGATCGTCAGCGGCCCGAGACCCGGCTCCGCCGACAGCGCGACGCCGCGCACGAGCGAGGGTTCGGTGGCGGGCGGCGGCGCTGCGTTCATCGTCGTGGACCCGTCGGCGCGCGGTTCAGTACGGCAACTGTACTTCGGCCTTGCCGCTGAGGATGGTGTCGCCATCCTGCGTCGTCATCTTCACCTGCACCTGCACCACCGGGAAGCCGTAGGGAGAGGCCTCGATGCGGTCGACGACCTCGCCGTCGATATACGTCACGTCACCCTCGAAGGCGGGGCTGCGGAACTGGGTCCTGGAGTGCCAGATGTAGCCTTCGTGCCCGGCCCAGTAGGCGATCGTGTCGAGGAACCAGGCGTTCATCGAGGCGCCGTAGCCGTAGGCGCCGCCCATGCCGACGTTCTCGGCCTTTTCCGCGTTGATGTGGCCGCTCGAGGGGCCGTGGTAGAGGCCGTCGCCCATGCGCGGGTCGATCTTGCGCGCCTCGTGGTCGTAGCTCATGTCCTTGGCGAAGCCGGCGTCGTCCTTCGCGGGATCGTGATAGCCCGCCGGCGGATTCCAGCGCCAGGTGCCCCAGATGTTCTGGCGATGCGCGCGGCACTCGTTGGCGAAGCTCACGACCGAGTGCGGCCCGACGACGCGGCGCGGCAGCCTGTCGCCGACCTTGACGTCCGCGAAGCGCGGCGACACGCCGTCGCGGTTGGAGAGGATCCACTCGTGGCGCAGCTGGTGGATCCCGGAGAGCTCCTCCTTCGTCCAGCGCTTCGGGCTGCGCTTGTCCTTGCCGTAGACGCCGCGCCGGTTCGCTTCCTCGACCAGGTAGCGGATGGCCGTCGCGCGCTCCTTCGCGACCAGCGCGCCGTGCTGGTTGCGGTGCACGGTGTCGCCGCGCGCGAACATCGTCGGCCCGGCGAACGCGGTGTCGCTGACGCTGTAGCCGTCGAAGCGGCGCTCCTGCACGAGCTTGTCGCCGGGGCGGACCGGGGTGCCGTAGAACCACCACTCCTCGCCGGCGAAGATCAGGTGCGTGCCGGGGATGTTGCCGACGCAGGCGGGGTGGCAGCCGTGCCCGTAGTCCATCGCGACGGTGAAGGACTGCGGCGCGACGATGCCGCCGAAGCGCGAGTTGCGCGCGAACTCCTCGTCCCAGTGGACCGGGTTCGGGTAGTCCAGTGCCTGCACCCAGCGCCGGATGTCGGTCGCGTTGCAGGGGTCCCACATCTCGGCGAACACCACGGGTTTGCCGATCCACTTGTCGACGTCGCTGGTGTCCAGTTTCACTTCGCCTGCCGCTGTCATCCGCTCACTCCCCGTCGCTCGTCGTTGCGATGCCGGCCACGCCGCACCGTCGGCTCGCCCCGGCGAACCGCACCATAGCATTCTTTACATCGACCGCCGTGAATCTCTACAGATGGCGCAATGGACTCTACAGATGGCGCAAACGATCAGCCCGTCGTGGTCAGGCTCTCGTGCGCGGAACGCTCGATCATGCCCCAGGCGCTCTGCCCGTCCCAGCGGTAGCGCGCACCGCCCTGCTGCAGGTTCAGGCCGCCGATATCGGGGTTGCCGACGCGGAACGTGGACAGCCCCGTCACGCCGTCGATGCGGGTGATCCCCAGCGCCGATTCGAGCTCGAGCGACACGTCGTCGCCCGCGCCGACGATGCGACGCAGCCACGGCACGCGGCGCGCGCGCGCCGGGTACATCCTGCCGTCCCGGTAGACGTAGCCCTCGTTCCACGCCGTGCCGTCCTCGCGCGGCGGGTAGGCGATGTAGCCGAAGGCGCGCCCGTCGGGAAACAGCGCCGACTGCCAGCAGTGGCCGCGGAACCCGCCAAGCGGACGCACGCTCTGGCGCTTGATGCGCAGCCCCGTGCCGGTGAATTCGCGGCTGCGCCCGTCGAGCCGGAACACGCCCGCGGCACGGAACAGCTGCTCGAAGCGCCAGCCGATGCCCATGTTGGCCGCCTCGATCGCATCGGCCGCCGACATCCGCGCCACCACCGCAGGCGAGATGTCCTGCGCCCAGGCCGGCGTGACCATTTCCAGCTCGACGTCGAAGCCGAGCGCGCTGCGGCGCGCGGGATCCAGCGTTCCGGCGATCTGCTGCTCGACCGTGCCGTCGACCGCCGTGCCCTCCCAGCTCGCGCGCCAGCGCCGGAACGGCTCGACGCAGCGCAATGCCAGCGGGCCGGCGCCCAGCACGGTCGGCCTGCCGTCGGGGCCGAAGGGCGGATGCGCGGCGCCGAGGCCGGCACCGTTCAGGATGCGCCCGCCGGCGACGGCGAAATTGCCCTGCACCCGGCGCATGTCCCACGACGAGGCCTCCGCCTCGATGCCGACGCGCGGGAACGCGAACGCACCGCTCTCCTCGAACAGCCATATCGAGCAGCTTTCGCGCATCTGCGGATCGTCGGGACAGCGGGGAAATACCAGGTCCTTCGCGGGCTCGAGGCCGGCGGCCAGCTGCTCCAGCGTGAGTTGCATGCGCATCAGCCCTCCGCCGGCACGCCGAAGCGCTCCGAGTAGAAGCGGAACCGCTCGCGCAGCGCGGCCTTGTCGAGACCGTAGTCGGCGGCATCGTAGCGGTGCTCGCCGTGCTTGTCGCGCGGCGTGTCGCGCCGCCATCGCGCCATGCGCGCGCGCGCCTCGGGCGTGAGCTCCTCGCCGAGGAACGCGTAGAGCGCGGCGATGACCGGGAACGGATCCTGCTGGAACGGCGCGAAGTGGATGTCGAAGAAGCGCCGCTCGTTGCCGGCGTCGCGGAAGGCGATCATCCGGCGCATGCCGAGCTCGCAGAAGTCCGCCGTCACCGTCCCCAGCCAGTGCTTGTCGACCGCGTCGGAATAGGCCTTGCTGAGCTCGTAGTACAGATCGGCGACCGACGGGACCACGCTGGCCACGTCGCGATGGGTCATCCAGAAGCGCGCATCCGGAAAGACCTCGGCCAGCGCGCCGATGAACAGGGTGTGCGACGGGTTCTTCAGCCGCCAGCGCGTCGGCGGACAGCGCCACTGCAGCAGCTTCAGCACGCGCTTGACGAACCGGTAGGTCGGCACGAGGTCGGCCTCGTGATTGAGCCATTCCACGTAGCGCGGGATGTGCGCCGAGGCCTGGAACAACTGCGACCTGAAGTCCATGGCCATGAACATCTGGCACTCGACCGGCGAGGTCGCCGTGCTCGGCACCATCTGTTTCATGCGCGGAAAGAGGCGATCGCGCCGCTCCATGGCCTGCTGCGCCAGCGCGATGCGCGGATCGAGCGCTTGCGTCGCCGTCTCCGGCGGCGGACAGGGGCGCATTCCCTCCCAGTTGCGGATCACGCGCACGGCGGGATCCTCCGCCAGCAGCATCGACAGCGCCGACGACCCGGTGCGCGGCAGCCCCAGCCCGATCAACGGCGCGACGATCTGCTGCTCGTCGATCTCCGGATGCCGCCGGTACCAGTCCTCGACCTGCAGCCGCTGCGACAGCAGTTCGACCAGCTGCGCGAAGAAGGCCGCGTGCCCCGCCGGCGTGAAGCGTGCCTCGCGGGTCGCGGATGCGACGAGGATCCCGAGCCCCTCGCGAAACGAGTCGTCGCCGAAATCCCCGAGCCCCGTCGCGCTGCGCGCCTGCGCCAGCAGCTCTGCCACCCCGCTCATGCCGCCTCCCCCACCACCCGTCGTGCGCTGTTGCCCAGCGGTGCCGGCAGGCATCATACGGGACAACACGAAGCGGCGGCGATCAGCCCGGCGCCGCGGCAGTGGCAGCAACGCGCCGCCGCGCACGGGACGCTCCCGCGGCGGAAGCGCGCCGGGACGGACGCAACCTATCGCGTCCGGCGCGGTCTGAAGAGGCGCTGGCGTGCGGGTAATCGCCGCGGGCATCACGAGGCAGACACGGGTCAGGCATGCTGAAGAATCTCAAGGATCCGCAGGCGGCAATCGATGCGATGCTCTCGATCCTGCCGACCAGCGGCACGCTCGCCGGCATCGCGGTGGGGTTGGTGAGCATCATGGACCTGCACGCCGATCGCGCCGTGACGAGCTACGGCGACGACCTGCTGGTCGTCTCGGCGCTGGGCTTCCTGATGGTCTGCTACCTGATCTTCTTCGCCGTTCGCCACATCGAACAGCCTTATGCCTCGCGGCTGGTGCTGGTCATCGATTACCTGTTCCTCGCCTCGCTGACGCTGGTGGTGTTTTCCGGTTTCGTCGCCGTCTACGAGTTCATCTGACGCCGGGGGTCTGCGAGCGTGGCACGCGCGCCGCGCCGCGAACGCGCCCCTGCGCGTCGCGATCATTTCCTTGCCGGGCGCCATTGACATACGTTCCCGGACGGCATTAAATAATCGAGAACACTGTTCTCAAAGGGCCGGGCACCTCCCCGGAACACCACGGGCAAGACCTCAATATGGATACGTCGATCTTTTCCCCGATCCTGGAGCATTATCACGGGCTGCTGTCGCTCTACACCGCCGTCGGGATCGCGGCGGTCACCGTCATCGGCAAGCAGGTGCTGCTGCTGATCCCCGCGATCAGGGAAGCGCAGACGCTCAACAAGGAAGCGGCCGCGCAGAAGATGGCGCGCGAATACTACGCCGCCAACCAGAAGCGGAACCGCTTCTGGGGCCTGCTGGACTGGGCCGTGATCTTCGGCCTGATACTGCCCTTCTGCCTCACCCTCGAACCGCAGCCGTGGTGGCAGATGCTGCTCGATATCTTCGTGATCCTGATGGTCTACGACTTCTTCTACTACCTGGTGCACCGCTTCCTTTTCCACGACGGCGGCTTCCTCGGCGGCCCGCTGATCTGGGTCCATGCCGTGCACCACCAGCAGCACAACCCCTGCCGGCGCGATTCCAGCTACATCCACCCGCTGGAAGTCGCGCTGGGACTCGGCCTCTACGCCGCGACCATCTTCGTGCTGTCCCGGTTCCTGGGCAATTTCCACGTCGCGACCATCGTGATCACCTGGGTGGCCTTCTCGGAGATCAACCTGCACAACCACGATCTGTGGAAGGCGGACCGTTTCCCGTTCAGGTACCTGAACTACATGTCGAGGATGCACCACAATCATCACGCGAGGTTCACCGGGGGCAATTACGCCACGATCTCGCTGCTCTACGACTGGCTGTTCGGCACCTACGACACGGGGCAGGGCTACAAGAAGAAGACCTGAGGTCCGTCGCGATCACGGGGCCGCAGCCGGCCCCGCTCCAGGCCGGCACGAACGCGCTGGCGTCGGCACGTTTCGCGCAGCTTCAGCTGACGAAATACGTCACCGGCTCCGTCATCAGCGCCCGACCTTGGCCGGGTGGGGCAGCAGGTCGAGGCAGGTGAGGACACCAGGCGGCGCTTCGCACACCTGGGGAATTGCGTTCACGAGAGTCATGGCGACGGCCGCCAGTGCGGCATGCGCATGGTCCTTCGTGTCCGAAGAAAGCGTCAGGTCGAGCTTCACGCACGGCTCTCCTTCCACCTCGACGCGGTAGCCGCCGCCCGCGAACGGAACCTCCGGGAAGTCCTGATCGCGCAGCTTCGTGACGTGGTCGATCACCACGCGCGTTTCGCCGTTGGCGATGCCTTTCACCTTGAACCGCACGCCTGAAATCGTGCCCGGCGCGATGCGAACCGATGGGAGATCGAGCGTCTCGTCGGCATGAACGAGCGCGTGCTCCTGTTCGATCCTGTCGAGCTGCACGCCCATTGCGTCGGCGACGAGACGCAGCGTCGAGCCGAAAATGGCTGCCAGGAAGCCGGGTTGCGCGATCATGCAGTTGTGCAGATTCGGCCTGCCGAAGCCGAAAAAGGTGACCATCTCCGGCGCCACCCAGGTCGAGTAGTTCAGGATCTCGTACATGTGCACGCAGCGCACCCTGCTGCTCAGGCCGAGCGCGGCGAGTGCAAGGCCGATGCTGCCGAAGCCGGGATCTATCCCGTTCGTGTAAAACGACGTTCCGCCCTCCAGACAGGCCCGCTGCAACTGCTTGTAGCTGTCGTCGCCGATCCCTTTCGGGTTAACCAGGCTTGGCCACGTGGCGTTGACCACGTTCTTGCCCGAGCGCAGGATCTGCGCGATCTCCGCAATCAATGCCTCTTTTCCGCTCTGCATCCAGGCGCGCCCGACGGCATAGCAGACGCAATCGGCGGGCATCGCGAGCAACGCGTTCTTGTCGCTGGTGGCGCGCACGCCGAGGGACGGCAACCCGCACAACTCCCCCGCATCGCGGCCTGACTTCTCCGCCGAATGTACCCAGGTGCCGACCAGTTCCAGATCAGGATGCCCGACGATGGCCGCGATCGCATTCCTGCCGACCTCGCCCGTCGCCCACTGGATCACGCGATACGTCATGGTCGCCTCCTCAACTGGTCCCGCAGCGCATCGAACAGCCGCCTGAAGCGGCAGTCAAGACAGGGAGACATGATCGCGCGGCGATTCACGGTCCCGCCGGCTCGTGCTCGCCGCGAACG